>CAZXSQ010000018.1:0-2924 GCA_964643335.1 uncultured bacterium | reverse complement strand
GCTTGGATTGTGGCAGCGGCTTAGCGATTGCTGTTGTGAATCCGAAAATGAGGAAAAAGAATGTGATAGTGAAGGCTAATTTCTTCATGTTTGGAACCTTGTAAGTTATTATTTTATGCTAAATTTACCATCATGTTGATTAAAGCGAATGCATTCATTTGTATGTGTTGTAAAATGCAAGCAGTATATAGGCGTTTCTCGCTATTTTGACATAAAGGATTGGAAATGTTTAGCCCTCTTGTAGATTCACTCCAGCAGGAATCTCCTCGCAGGATTCGCTCTTTTTATAATCAACCAATCTCGGCCTGTTTTCTCTCAAATTTTGGTGTTTAATAAATCAGCTCGTTTGAGTGAAAACGAATGAAGGTGCGTGCCGTGTTGAATTCGAAGTGGAGCGGAGGTCTGTCGGCGAGTGGATGAAATTTCGGTTGGCTGCGAAAGTAATCCACGGAAAATTGGAATTGAATGGCGAGTATCGTAGGTCGCGCTTTATCGACCTATCAAGAAAATCTTTGAGTTCTATGTGATGGGTCAAAAAAAATGCTACCCGTTCTACACTGCTAAAAAACATATGATAAGGCCTCCGTTCAATATTATTGTTAAACCGTATTACGATTCAGAAACATGAGATAGCGACTTATGAAGTGGCGATCCGCGAATCGTCCCTACATGAATCGCTCTCTTTGTGGCTCATTAAGAGCATTGCCTGCCGGTGGTACTTATATAAATATTATGTACTCTGAATTATAATTCACCTAAGTGAATTCATAAAATCATTATTTTCGATTGCGAGGTGAAAATGAAGTCAATCAAGATTTATATTATTTATATTTTCATGTCTATTCTGCTTGCCTTCAATGTATGTTTTTCAGAAGATAATTCTACAAAAAAGAGTCCATTAAGAAATATGGAATATACACCCCGTTCGATTGAGGGAGCGCGAGCATGGCAAAAGAAAGTGCGTTCAAAATTATTCCACTTGCTGAAACTGAGCGATCTGGTATCGATGGCGACACCAATTCCATTAAAACCTGAAGTGCTTTCTTCAGAAGATAAAGAAAAATACGTATTCACCGAAATGGAAATTAATTCAACAGTGGGAAGACGAATCAAAATCATCCTTACTGTCCCTAAATCCAACAAAAATGCTTATCCAGCAGTGGTCTGCATACACGGTCATGGCGGGAATCGAAAAAGTGTGTACGACAAAGAATCGATCTACAAAGGTTTTGCCACGGAATTGGCGGAACGCGATGTGGTCACCATTTCCACCGATGTCGGCCAGCATGAAGTCTATGAAGAAGGCCGTACATTGATGGGGGAACGATTGTGGGATGTCATGCGATGTGTGGATACCTTGGAATCACTGCCGCGCGTTGATCGTTCCCGAATCGGCTGCGCTGGTTTGTCATTAGGAGGCGAAATGGCCATGTGGCTGGGTGCGATGGATAAACGAATTGCCGCTGACGTCAGCTCCGGATTTTTAACCTACATGGATCAGATGGAAGAAAATCATTGCATGTGCTGGAAATTCGTTGGACTAAGAGAACTGGTGGATTTTCCCGATATCTACTCGCTGATCGCGCCACGCCCGCTTCAATGCCAGAATGGACTGAAAGAAGGCCCTAAAATGTTTTATGTTCCATTGGCCAAAAAAGCGATGAAGGAGATAAAAGTCATTTACAATGATTTCGGCAAACCGGAAAACGTTTCTCTACAAGTTCATGAAGGCGGCCATGAAATTGATTTACCATCATTGCTCGCGTTTTTTGAAAAGCATTTATAAATGTGTCAATATCATATAAGTCTTTTTCAGCTTTTAATGTCCAATCGATTTTCGCCATTGGGCTAGCCTTTGTTTCAATTCTTCATGGGAGATCGTTCGTCCTTCTGCCACATCCTCAAGTCCTTTTTTCAATTTGTTCTTTGATCAGAAGACTTTCCAAAATATCTTGGGTTGATGACGTTTCGGGTAACTTATGAATGAAATCAATCGCTTCCTGCTTTTTGCTACTCATTTTTTATTCCTTTAATCATAAATCTTCTCGATTTCAAGAATGTGAATTTCCAATCCTTTAATTGAAATCGTTGTTTTGTCGTTATTATAACGCATATTCATTTTATAAATTAGAGGATGGTGAGTGGATTATATCGTAGGATTATTATGAAGGTGGCCGGTTAGGTCACCGACATGAGCTTCCCTTCCCCTTCAATAAGAATATTGGGGGATTCTATCATCTCCGGATAGCCAAAGACGGTTATCCCTTTCTCTCAAGAGTTGTTCTTGTTGACTTCGGATGAATAACCCAAACTTATCACCTCTCAGCTGAGAGGTGAACTGAAAGACTGTGATTATACAGGAGAGGTTGACTGCGTGTAATAAAAGAATTGTCAGATCCATGTTGCGATTCCCTAACCGGCTTGATCCCTCCATGGATCTGAGAGCCTTCCCTGGCTGGTATTCAAAATTATCGGCTGGAATCACGTTGTCTTGAGCTGTTTCAGGGATTCAGTGCGGGTGTATCTCGCTGTAAGTATAACGTTCCGTTTTGGAGTTCGAATTGCCGGTCGGCTTTGTCGGCGATGTCTGTATTATGAGTCACTATTACCAGTGTTAACTCTTTTTCAAGTTGTTGCCGCCGGATCAAAGCGATGAGCTCTTTGCTGGACTCATGATCCAGGTTGCCGGTTGGTTCATCCATAAATAAAATTGAAGGTTGGTTGATCATGGCCCGAGCTACCGCTACCCGCTGCTGTTCCCCACCGGATAACTGAGTTGGCTTGTGCTGTATGCGTTCGGATAGGTTCAATTCATCCAATAGCATTTTCGCCCGTTCTTCTAATTCTTGAGTCTTTTTGCCGGCAATCATACCCGGCAGCATCACATTTTCCAATGCCGTAAATTCCGGAAGCAGATGGTGAAA
>CAZXSQ010000017.1:21202-27461 GCA_964643335.1 uncultured bacterium | reverse complement strand
CCTGTCAATGTACCATGAGATGGATCGGACACAATCGCATAAGTCAACGGATCATCATTGGGATCGTCCCCATCCAACGTAATAGAAATACTGTAATCTTCCGAACCTGACACGGATTGATCATTGGCGGTGGGAGGAACATTCGCAAATGCATTCATATCACTGTTATTGTAATAAGGATCGTAATTGACATTTACAGTAACGGCATCCCCCGATCCGTTGCCTTCGCCGGACGGGCCGTCTGAGGAGCCCCACCAGTTGTAGGTGGCATCGACAGTGCTGCCGCTTTCATTATTTCGAACACCATATAAGTTATTACCATAGATTTTATTGTTATTCACGTTAACAATGGAACCTGATGGAAGACCTCCATATTGCTCATTTCCTGCATCATAAATACTCACGCCATGATCAAAACTTGTTATGACATTATCGTTTATATCGATGTCTAATACATCAGAAGGCCAATATTCTGAACTTTCATGCTTTATAAGAACACCTGAAGAAGGTGGAGTACCAGCACCACTAACATTGCCACCTTCAAAAGTATTACCTTTAACCAATGTATTCGTAAATGGCCCCTCAGAAGCTAAAAAAGCAACGCCATACATTCCATCGGCAAAAGGATCTCCACTGAAAGTTATTTGGTTATTGGTAACATTGATTAGGCAAGATTGCAGTTCGCAATAGGTCCTAAAATCGATCATTGCAACATTTGCTCCAACATCAGTACTTTGTGTTATGATGTTATCATAAACATTGATAGGACCTACGAAGGATACATGTTCATCTTCACCTATACCTCCAATAAAGCGGATCGTAGAACTCCATATCGAATTTGTAAATGTATTGTTATAGATATCAACACTACCGATATTCGAATTAACAGCATAGTTCCAGATATAGACACCACGACCATAATTAGTGAATGTATTGTTAGCGACCACTAAATTTTGGATATCAAAATTATTATCGTCACCATCACCTATATATACTCCTGCAACACATGCGACGCAATCAGATAACTGAAATGGGCCAAATACATTACCTATCACATTGAGACCATCAATTGCGGATCGTAAATAAATACCAACAAAAAGTCTTTCGAACTTAGAATTAACCACTTCAAAAGTACTAAGTTGAAGACTGTTTCCTGCATAAATCCCTTGTGCTCTTGAAGATGAAGTATGGTCCATTGCAATAAAGTCAGAATCTGTTACTAATAAACCAGAAAATGACTTCATAATCTTGATACCATACGCATTGTTTCCAGAGTTACCTAGATTTGTGAAATCTACATGGTCGATGGTTAAGCCTGCACTAGAAGTAACCCGGATACCTTCCACTAGTTGTGTATCATCAGTCAATTCTAGATTCTGAATTGTTACATCATCACTTGATACTGTAATTACAGGTGATGATTCAGTCGATTGAATAAAAGTTTGGTCCTTCCCTGCACCTACAAGAGTAATGTTCTTATTAATTATAAATGCTTCATCATATGTTCCCGGTTCAATATGAACCGTGTCACCGTCAGAGTCAGAGGCAGCATCTATGGCATCTTGTATCAACATGCCGCCTTGCACATAATAATTTTCTTCTGCAATGTCATAAATTAAGACGTCTTGATAATCGTAGGTTTCAGAGGTTACAAGTCCGTTTGCATATGTTCGCGCATCAGCCAAGGTTTCTTGATAAAACCATTGTTTGTAGTAAGGACCTGCTCTAAAACCGTAAGTAATATAATTAAACTTGCTTGGAATAGTAACATCCGTTATGTCGTAGTACTCTCCTTCACCGTCAGGATCTTTTTCCAGCAATAAGGGAGTGCTTTCTCTGGCATCAAAAACTCCGGAGAAACTTATTGAGTTAGAAGAGGCGTTCTTTGTCTGCACACTCACCCCTCCCCAGGGGTTTCCATCAGTCATAATATCGGTAACCGTAACATTGTTTGAATCCAATATCATAATCCCGAATCCACCAATGGTATTAACCACTTCAAGATTACTGAGTGTAGCTGTATTCACTGTGTTTAAGTCAATCCCAGTCTTTCCTGAGTTTTCAACTCTGATATTACTCAGTGAGATAGTGCTTACATGAGAAACTTTAAAACCGTAATGATTAGTTCCAATTAGTTTTAAATCCTGAATAGTGGTTGAATCACCGAAGTTTGAGATGGCATAACCACTCTCACCACTCGCATCGATTACAGTATTCTCAATTCCCGCACCATCGATAGTCAATTGCTTTCCGCCAAGGTTCAAGGTTTCTTTATAAGTCCCCCCCAAAACGAGGATCGTATCTCCACTTGAGGCTGCATTATCAATAGCATGTTGTATTGTCGCCCATGGGCTATCTGATGAACCATTGTTGTTATCATCATCACTCCCATCAGTGGATACATAATAATCTGCGGCCATCGCCCCGCTGACGAACATCACAAACAACACCACCAGTCCCATCTGAGTGAACCAATTCGATTTCATAATAATAACTCCTTCTCCAAATAGATTTTTTGATACTGGAGAACCTGCGCTAATGAAATTTCAATATTTCAACAGCTGCAAATTCAACAAACAGAAATAAAACAAAAAACCACGTTCCCACGGTGCAGCTACCTTGTGTATCCAGCCAGCAAATGCACTTTTGTACCAAATAGCTATCATGTTTATCACTTTGCAATAAAACATGATAATATATATACATGAGATAGTTGATAAATAATGAGGAATTAATAACAAAATTAATTTCTTAACTAAATTATGCACAACACCAATACATTCAATTGAACCATGATCGAGAATTTTAGTTCAATTGTTTTTTTCAGTCATTATCAATCAACTTATAAATCAACAAATTTATACAATTGACTTCATCAAAAGCATATTAAAATACTTTCTCAAATAAATGTTAATATATTCTAACACATATTACAATAGTGGTCTATAGAAAAAAGTTCCTATTTTTTTATAGGAACATGTTCCTGCATTCGTGTAGGAACTTTTGGGAAAGGTGGAGGATAAGAAATAAAAAAAAGGGCGGTAGATTTGCATCCACCGCCCTTTTGATTTTTTATGTATTTTGTGGATTAGAAGTCGACTTTGACGCCGGCTCGGACGAAGTACGCTTCGTCATCGTTTCCACCCGCTGCGGCTTCAGGAGCATCGCCCGGGAAGAAGACGCCGCCGCCCAGGAATGTTGTCAGATTGTCATTGAATCTGTAATCGACCTGGGTATCGAATTCGAAACCACCATCATCTTCAGCCTGATTGCCTATAACGATATCGTCTTGCATCAGGAAGTAATAAAAGTCGGCTGTCCAGGCAACACTATCTGTCAACAGCATTCCACCGTTCACATTAATAACATGCATATTGGTGAAAGGATTGACCGCTCCAGGACCACCATAAGTTTTTGTCAGTCCTTCGGCAATTAAACCATAGGTTTTACCTTCAAATGGAGCACTGAAACCGGATGGAACATTATCATTACCATCCTGTTGCAGGAATGTGTAGATAACGCCAATATTGGGTTCACGGTCTACATTCGGGTGATAGTTCATACCCACTTGAGCGCCAAGAGCATCCACTTCATCAACTCCAGCCACTTCCCTGTCTTCAAATTGATAAGCCACTTCAGCCTTGTAAGCCACTTCTTCGGTCAGATCACCGGCTGCACGGCCACCAACGATGTATTTTTGGCCTCTGAAACCGATGGCGCCAGGAAGAATGTCTTCATCATTGTATGTGAAATACACATCAAGCTGATGACCTTCAATTCCGAAATACGAACCATAAAGTGCCCACAGTGTCGCATCGTCACTGGCACCAGTTCGTGGTCCCTGATTGGTGTAAAAGTCTTCGACATCTCTGGCGTGCATTGCGTCGACGCGGGACATTTCAGTTTCATAAGAAACAACGACAGCGTCAAACGGATCAATTTCATAACTACCGAGATCGGTCAAAAGTAACGGGCTGTTTGTCCGCGAATCGGCGATTATGAAACCAGGTCCCCACCAACGGTTGTAATCATCGGCATGAGGATTATCACCATAGTTCAGGAACTGACGGCCGGCTGAGAGTGTGAATCCGGAGGCGTTGATGTCAGCCCACTTAACGAAGGCTTCTTCCAAAAAGACATCCAGATCACCAATACCGGTCTGGTCAATGCGATTCACACTAGCCAATCCACCACCGGCATCATTATTCAACGCGCGATCCGCTTCCAGGCTGATACGGGCGGTTATATTGTCATCCAAGTCCGCCTGGAACCAGAGATGCATTTCGCTCCGGATAAAGTCGGTCTCATCGTCTGCGGCGTCATTCAAATCAAATTCTTGTGCGTAAAAGTACTCAAGCATCAAGTCACCGCCAATATCCATATTGTCGATATCGGCATAGGCCACAGCACCAAACATCATTATCATACTTAAACTGAGAACAGTAAGCTTTTTCATTTTAGATAGTCCCCCTTCTTTCAACTCTTTTAGGTTGATGAAGTAATTTTTTGTTATTAGAATTTTCATTAGCGGCATAAATTCAATGTATTAACTTCAACATTCCACCTTCTCAAGCAGTCCATATAACTTTTTTTTGTCTCCCTCCTTTCCGGACCATTTTCGGTGTAGAATGTTTTAGTTTTTGCGCTTATTCAATATTACTCGAACACCATGTTCAGAGTCAATATTAGGTTGTGGTTTTTTTACCAAGAATGAGGCAAAAATACCACACCCTTAAACTTTAATTTCTCTTAATTAGAACTGCTTACCCTCATGAGTCACGATCAAAGAGTTCGATCTTTAAAATACTCGTTGTTTAGATTTTGACTGGTTAATTCTGAGAAATGATCTCCCAGAGCGTAACGATCCTGTCTCGGCGGCATGTTTAAAAGGCCGGCAAGATGCCGGCGATACGAATTTTTAATATTTTTGGCTAGGTCTTATAATCTTTTTTTGGATTTTTTGGAATTAATAGCCTGACTTGATTCTTGGTCTCGATTGTGATTAAATTTATATTGAATTAAACGTAATTTCATCTCTCCAACAACTCTTATGTTTATAGTTCGATCATGTCCATTATGTGACAACAATAACACACAGTTTCAACCGATACATTTTTCTAAAGGAGACTTTCCTGTAAAGAAATGTCCGTGTGGTTTTGTATTTATTGAGAAGGTACCAACTTATACCACCCTTGAGTCCGAATATTCATGGGATCGTACCTTTGCAGAGAAAAAGCGTATTCGAAAATTAAATTGCAGTCCGATGGAGAAGTTTTGCCTGTTTTTTATTAATGGAATACGTTCCACTATCAACACATTTCTAAAAAGAGACAAATTCAAGTCACTCGTACACAAGTATTTTCGCGACGGTTATATTATTGATCTTGGTTGTGACATAGGATATAATTGCCATGTTCTCCCCCCAGCCTGCAAACCAATCGGTATCGAGATTTCAGCTGAATTGGTGAGGATTGCAACACCTATTTTCGAAGCCTCCGGTGGAAAAGTTATACACGATAATGTACTCTCAGCGCTGAAAACTCTGCCGGATGAATCGTATTCAGGTGCAATTGCAAAAAGTTATCTTGAGCATGAAATTTATGTAGCGGAAGTTCTGGAAGAACTGAACCGAGTTATGATGACCAATGCTCCTGTTATCATCAAAGTTCCAAATTATAGATGTTGGAATCGATACGTTCGTGGGAAAAAGTGGTGTGGCTTTCGACTACCCGATCATGTCAATTACTTTACACCTTATTCTCTTCGCCGCATGTTGACAAGTTATGGATTTGAGATTTGCCATTTCTCCATATTTGATAAATTGCCAACAAGCGATAATATGTGGTGTATCGCAAGAAAAAAATGATCATGTATCAGTTGGAACAAATCGGCTTACCTCTGAGATTCAGTTTGCATAGTAAATGTCCTAATTACAACAAATTATGATTATATTTACATGCGCCTTCAATTGTCTCTTCTACCTGTTGAATATAGGTGATAAATTCATCAGAAAGTTGAGCGGCTTCATTAAAAAAATTGGCATATTTTTCCAAGCGAATTAAATCCGGTTCATTCTTCTGCTGCTGAATAATCATGAACAGACTGGGGAAAAGTGCCTGTTCGAGGGCGATTTGAATTTTTGAGTTTCTGTAAATACGCCAAAATAATTGGTCGATCTCTTGCCATTCTTTTGTCTGCCGAACTGTTATTGAAGAAGTTGCAGATAACTGCTCCATCAATAATTGAACTAAATTATAAC
>CAZXSQ010000017.1:0-21192 GCA_964643335.1 uncultured bacterium | reverse complement strand
GATAATTCATTTTTCAACTCTTCGAATGCTGAAAGCCTACTTGTCTCGTAAGGATCACGATTCTCATCCAGAAAAGTCACGATATCCGGATGCGGTGGTAAGTCATGCAATCTGGACACCACTTCAACAAGCCTGGATGGAATGGTTCCCTCGA
Source organism: uncultured bacterium (assembly GCA_964643335.1). GTDB lineage: Bacteria > Hinthialibacterota > Hinthialibacteria > Hinthialibacterales > Hinthialibacteraceae > CAZXSQ01. Next base: position 21,038 of record CAZXSQ010000017.1, on the reverse strand, counting down.
TCAAAGCCCCTCCTTCTGTCGCATCAAATACGGTACATGTGCTTTTTCGCACGGAATCAGACAATTTATTCAAAAATACACTCATGGTTTTAGAAGTCGGCACCAGGCTGCCTTTCACCCCTAATACCCACACAATCTCTTCTTTCGTTTGTGAAGGATGAAAAGCGGCGGATTCAATGGTGACATGGTTAGAGTCTTTTTGTATCGGTTTGTGGCCCCGGTTCAGAACGGTTCCTTTCGCATGGGTCTTGCCCTGCCTGGTGTTATACGCCAGATCGTGACCAATCAGTATGATTGGATTGCAGCCCATCCAGGAAGCCGCGGTAAAAAGTGAATGCGCCACCGAAAGGCTTTGATCGAAAAGCCCAAACGGGCCGCTGATTTCCTCAATCCAACGGTTAATGGCCGCTTTGGATGAATTGAGAAAGATCATGGGGCCTTTCCAATTGTTGGGTATGGAAGGACAAGTATCCGATTCAAAAATCAGGACGACATCCTCGCGCGGTTCTATCCCTTCAAAATGCTGCAGATTGAGTTCGGTGGGATCGGTTGCCGCCACAAAATCAGGTATTATCTTTTTCTGCACCAATAATCGATAGGCAGTATCCACACAAAAAATGAGTAAATTTGACCTGTATTGGGCCAACAAATCAATATTATTATTCAGAGAAGGACCTGCCGCGACCAGAACCGCAGGCAACCCCCGGTAATAATCCCGCAAAGGCCCCAAACCATGGCTCACACACATCGGTGGCAGGTTCATTATCGCATTCTGCTGTATAAGTTTTCCATAACGCATTAGAAAATCAGCTTCGGCAGTGGCCTGCTGAAGAAATTTTCGCAGAAATTCAATGGTGTTTCTGTAAAATTTTGGATAAAGTTGAAACGATTGACGGTGATTCATGAATTTAATCCCACAGCCCATTATTTGAGGCAGCAGTGATTGAGCGGCAGGTAGTATATGATCAGGATTGTTGGTGACAATGATACGAACATTTGGATTGCCAAGCAGCGAGGACCAATCCCGCCGGTGAAGAAAAAAATAAAATATATCCAGATTCCGTTCGATCAGAATCAGGGCGGAAATTGACCCAGGATTGGATTTCCACAAAACTTCAAGCGAATATCCCAAACCTAATCCAAGAAAAACAAAAACCGACATAGAATCCATCGATAAAGTACTGACTTCTCTTTCTGCTTCCATCATTGGATTTTGCTTGTCAGGGAGATGATGAGAACGATTGCCACATTGGATTCTGAGAGAAAAATCCTGAGCTTCTGTTTCCATCAACTCGTATTGTTGAGAAGGTGATCTTGAGCGTAATTGTTCAGCCAGTTCGGGATGAGTAAGACAAAGCGCTTCTATGTTCCGTTGAAAAATATGTGGATTGACTCTGTTTGGCATTTTTTGGCTTTCCTCTTCCATCATCCTAACATATTTTTAACTCAAAAATGATGCTTTACAAAAAAATTGCGAAAAAAAAGAAAAGTCTTATGGAATTACTGTATAAATTTGTTAAAATGGACTGACAGGCTGGGAAAGGATAGCATAATGTTAGAAAAATGGATGTCAAATCAGACTAACTTGGCCTTACTGATTATCCGTTTGACACTCGGGATCATATTTTTTGCTCATGGAGGACAGAAATTATTTGGTCTATTTGGGGGCAGCGGGATTCAAGGTACGGTTGAAGCTTTCACCAACATGGAAATAATGTTGCCTGCTTTAACTGCGCGGTTGGTTGCTTTTATTGAATTTTTTGGTGGGATCGCTTTAATACTGGGCTTTTTTACCCGTGAAGCTTCAATATTGATTATTTTGGTAATGCTTGGAGCGATTTGGACGGTTCATTGGCAGAATGGTTTTTTTATAACGAACGATGGTTTTGAATATAATTTCGTGCTCATTGGGGCGTGCCTGGCTCTATTATTCAGTGGGGGAGGAGCCGCTTCCATCGATAGCATCGTTTTTCCCAAAGCCAAATGGACATTTGTCAAAGACCCATCAAAGTTTAAATTTGAACCACCGGCGGATTGAAACAACTCATTGTAACGCAGGCATCTTGCCGGCTATGTGCCAAAGGGTATGGACTTTCCTGTTCTCATTTTAAATGGATTATTCTATTATTTTAGGATGAAAAATTTCATGATCAGACATATCTTCATTTTCATCGGTGTATTTTTGTGCGTTTCTATTGGAACGCTTGGCCAATTGAATGATGAGGCACCTCGGTTCTCTAAAGACGATCCGCGCGTCATTGTCGCTCTGTTGCAAATGACTTCGTTTGGCAATGACCAGGAAGCCAACAAAATCAAGGCGGAACAATTCTGCCGTGAAGCGGCGAGGCAAGGCTCAGATATTGCCCTGATGGGTGAAATGTGGAATATCGGTTACACTCGCTTCGATCCGGAAAAAGAAGGAGACCGGGAACGATTTTGGAAACGCGCCGTCAAAAAGGATGGTCCTTGGGTACAGCATTTCGCCGATCTGGCCAAAGAATTACACATGGCGATTGCTGTTACATACGAGCAAGCATGGGAACCGCTGCCCCGCAACGCTGTAACGATTTTCGATCACGAAGGAAAAGAGGTGCTCACCTACGCGAAAGTTCATACCAGTGATTTTAAAGCACTTGAACGGAACATGATACCGGGTGACGGCTTTTACACCGCCAAGATGGATACGGCCAAAGGGCCAATCGTGGTCGGCGCCATGATTTGCTTCGACAGGGAGCAGCCTGAGAGCGCGCGTATTTTAATGCTGAAAGGTGCCGAGTTGGTTTTGACGCCCAATTGCTGCGGCTTGGACGATTTGCGGCTCCAACAATTTCGTATACGAGCATTTGAAAACCAATTCGGAGCCGCCATGACCAACTATCCCAAACCTTATAAAAACGGCCATTCCGTCGCCTATGACTCAAGAGGCCGCTGTCTGGTAGAGGCGGGTGAAGAGGAAGGCATTTTTTATGCCGCGTTCGACATGGAAGAGATTCGCCAAGGCAGGCGGAAATCCATTTGGGGAAACGCTTACAGACGCCCGCATCGGTACGGCATTCTTACATCGAATGAAAAAGACCCTGTATGGAACCGCATTGACGGGATCGGAGAATGTTACGACGCCTCGAAACGCTAATTGTTCAGACTACAGATATATCAAAATAAACCGGTCAACTTTTTTCTAAATACTCCAAAACTTTATCAGTAATTGACACAAGTCAAAATTCCCTTATGGCCTTTCGATTTTCGCTTGCGGGTAAGAACTTGAAAGTTTGTATCCTGCGATAAGATTTTCCGCACCCTAGGGGGAGATTGTCTCAAAACTCAATTAGATACTGAGAACACCACTGAAAACGAGGCATGTGAGCTCACGTAGAGTTGACTTCAGATAAATCTCCACTTCGTATCTGTTGGCCGCACCGGCAGCAATACCGGTCTGTCAATTTATTCAATGTGTCACACTCGGTGCAGTTCCTACCGACTTGAGTTCCGCATTTGGGACAATATAAAGCGTTGGGTGGCAGTGATGCGCCGCAGGAGAAACATTTCCCTTTTTCCAGCCGAGTCCGAATAATTCGTTCTTGTGTGAAATACTTCGTCTGAACGATGTATATTGCGATGATGAATACGACTGCACCGGCGAATCCAGCAAATATCTCCGGCAGGCAATCAAAAACGAATATGGCGATTGAGCTGAGCAATAACAACGTGCCATACCAAAGAAAAGCCTGAATGATCGTGTTGACGAATCGGTGTTCGGTAAAGGCGAGACGGCTTGTGACCAATATCGATAGAATCGACATGGTAAACGCAATACCGTAATAGATGATTCGCTTGCGAGTGAACTCATCCGCATTGACCCAATCCCGCAGCCACTGTTCTTCAAGATGGTGGGCGAGTTCCCAGGTGGCAAAGAGAAGGCAGCCGATCACCCCAACGATAAGTGTGGTCTCTATTTTCGTCAGTTGAACCTCATCGGGTGTCTCTTTATCCATATAACCATTTTCAGTTAATGTACTCATGGCTGTTGCCTCCTTGTTATTTTTGTTTTCGAAAAAAAAGTACGGTTGTATTTCACGATCAGCCTAATTTACACCTCCTTTCCTTCATGGTGACCATGACACCAAGACGGCAGCGTTACTTTAGAGATATTCTCTCACAATTTGCTATGCAGTCACCAATATTATCTAATACGCAACTATATTATATACATGTAAACAGTATATGTCAACACTTTTTTTGTTGTGGATTGTTGTTTCAGCCTTCAATTCCAATCGCTCCTGTAATATCCTGTGGTGAATGTCCGATCAGGCACGTAAAGGAGATAACCATGAAACCAATGGAACGGCGTGATTTTTTTGAAAAGGTAGGAATTTTATCGTTTGGAGCCGCAGCCGCCCACAGTCTATCCATCCCAAATGCTGCAGCCAAAGAAAAACAATGGACACCCATATCCGATCGCAAAGTACGCATGGGCATTGTTGGATATGGCGTGTGCAAATTCGGAGCGCAATTTGGTTTTCAGGATCATCCGAATGTAGAAATTGTGGCAGTCAGCGATTTGTTTCCCGAACGCCGGAAAGGCTTGATGAAGGCCTGCCGGTGCGACAAGTCATACGAGTCGCTAGAAGAATTGGTCAAAGACCCCACCATCGAGGCCGTGTTTGTCGCAACGGACGCCCCCAGCCATGCAAGACACTGCATTCATGTCCTCAATCATGGGAAACACGCGATGACTGCAGTACCGGCGGTCTACGGATCATTGGAGGATGCGGAAAAGCTGGTGGAAGCAGTCCAGAAAACCGGCTTGAAATACATGATGGCGGAAACCAGCTGCTTTCGGCCAGACTGTTACGCGATGCGCCAAATCTATCAGGCAGGAGGCTTCGGCCGGCTTATTTATTCTGAAGGTGAATATTACCATTATGGACCGACGCCACTCGGGTCGTATAAAAAATGGCGTACAGGCTCGCCACCGCTGTGGTATCCCACTCACTCGACGGCTTATTACGTGGGAGTCACGGGTAAGCGTTTCACCTCAGTTTCCTGTGTGGGTTCCAGCGCCGGATTTGATGCATATAAACCGGGAGCAAACAAATACAATAATCAATTTACCGATGAAGTGGCTCTGTTCGAAACCAGTGAAGGAGGCTCCTCGCGCATGTTGATGTGCAAAGGGATTTACGGCTTGGTTTCGGAACGGGGACGTGTCTACGGTGAACGCGGCTGGATGGATGGTGTCAATTATAAGGGGCAGTTGAAAGAACTCCCCGATCTCTCGCGTCCGCCTCTTCCTCCAGGTATGCCCGCTGGAGGGCATGGCGGCTCTCATGGGCCTCTCGCCAATGAGTTTATTTCAGCGATTCTTGAAGACCGGGAACCCTTGGTGAATGTTTATGAAGCGCTTGCCATGACCGTTCCGGGCGTCATCGCTCATCAATCCGCGCTTAAAGATGGGGAGACTATGCCCATACCTCAATACGATCGGGCTGGCTAAGCCGTGACAGAGAAAATAATTATGAGAAACCAAAGAACTGCATTTACATTGATTGAGCTTTTAATCGTTGTAGCGATAATTGGTATTCTTGCAGCCATTGCCGTTCCGAATTTTCTCAACGCACAAATTCGCGCCAAGGTGGCAAATGCGCAATCGGGTTTACGCACGTACATGATGGCCATTGCAACTTATCGTGTCGATTGGCCTGGATATCCCAATCATCTTAATGGCCATTTCCCCTGGCAAAACAGGTATTTGACAACTCCCATTGCTTATATGTCCATTTCTCCTAAAGACCCGTTTCAGACTTACAATGGTGACAGCCGTATTTCCGATCCGGTACGCAGGTATACTTTCGGTGAGTATCACGCCGATGCTGTGTTTGGTGATCAGAATCAAGGAAGCCTATTCGGGCGGTTGTTCAACAATCCACCACTTCGCCAAAAAGCGAAAAGTCTTGGCCGTAAGGATGCTCAACTGGCCTGGAGTTACGGGCCGGATATGTTCCATCCTGCAAACACACCCGGCTCGGTGGAACAGGCTCGTATAGCCTATCCTCATTATGATCCATCGAATGGAACCGTCAGCGATGGGGATATTCTCGTAGTCGGTCCCGGATGATTACACACCTCTTTTCTCTTTTTGCGCTTGATCTCCCAAAGCAATATGCTCCCGATGCAGTGGAATTTCAAATTCTTTCAATATAGCTTTGACCGTTAAATCCGGTGAACGGCTTTCGATGATCGTCCAACCCTCATCATGCAAACGTTTTACCCGCACATCTTGTTTGTACTTTTCGCGTAATGCGATAATTTGATCGGTATAGGGCCAGGTATGGATCATGGCTTTTTCCAGATTCACCGGAGCACAACACCAATTTTCATAACGTCCGGTTGAAGCGATTTCGTCACCGGTGATATCGATGATGCGCGATGGATTGTTCCAGGTGCTGGTCACAACATGAGATTGAGTATTCCAAGCCCAACCGTTCAGCATTCTTCCCCCGGAGAAGGCGCTTGGCCAAAATATAATTTCAACGTCTGCTTGTTTCAGTGGATACCAGCCATCGGCCCAATTCACGTCAAAACAAATCTGCATACCGATTCTGCCAAAATCGGTTTTGATCACGGATTGATCAAACGAACCGGGTTGAACGCCTGAACTGATCTCTCCTGTGGTTGGATGAATTTTATTATAAACCCCTGCTACTTCTCCCTGACGGTCAATCAGAACCGCTGAGTTGTAGATTTTTCCTTCTTGTTTGGTGTGAATGGGACAAATTGTATAGCATTTATTGACTTTGCTGAATTCGGCAAAACGTTCGGTAATCGGCCCGGGCAGTTCTTCTGCCACTTCCGTGGCTGAAAGACTGTGAGAGACTCCAGGAAAGAGAAACACTTCAGGCACACAAATAATATCCGGCTCGCAGGAGAGTGTTTCCTCCATTCGGCCAAACAAACGGTCAAGGAGTGCATCAATCTTATCCGCTCTCAATTTTTCCATGCTGAGCGTCGCCACCCAGACTTCACGGGGCAGGCGATCCTTTGATCTACCGGCTGCCGCTTCGCTAGAATTTGATGCAGCGATTAAACCTGCGCCTAATCCACCTGTTGTTTGTAAAAACGTTCTTCGTTTCATGGTATATACCTCATTTTGTGATCAATGCTTTTTCTGGTTCAATTGTGGAATGAATTTAGTTCAGGCAATTTTCTCTTTCGATAGACCTTGATCCAATTCAAGAGTATAAGACAGGATAGTCTGAATGTCGATGGAATATTTATATTGTGGGGACTACCCGGTCGCCGGATTTTCCAACAACTCCTGGAGCTTTTGATGTAGAACTGGATACTAGTTTAGGTAAATCCAGATGGGGTTATAATTCTGAGATCTTTGTGGCCAAATTCGATCCGGAAGGGAAGTTGCTTTGGTCTACTATCGTCGGCGGGCCAAATTCCGAGGAAGCATATGGGTTGGAAATCGACAGTAAAGGGTTGCATGGGCGAGGGGCGCCGGGATCACCTATCACCGTGGGTGTATATCAGGAAGAGTTCAAAGGTTGTGGAGGGGGTGATCCGAGGAATCCGCATAACACCGCTCAAAATGCGTATATCTGCAAGCTCTCACCCAACGGTTCAAAACTCCTCTGGGCAAGTTTTTTCGGTATTGATCACCTACACCGCGACCTGGCACTGGACAAGAATGACGACATCTATACAACCTGGGGTGTCCGCCCGGAGGCGAGCCAAACTACGTCTGCGGATTTTCCTCTCACCGATAGTGCATTGCAATCAAAAAAGGAAATCAAGATGATGCAGTGATTGTCAAACTCACTCCAAATCTTGATCAAATAATCTATCGCACATTTCTGCGTGGCCGTGGAGCGGACGACGGTCGGGCGGGATGCGTTGCACCCGATGACAGCATGATTATGGCGGGCAGCAGTAACGGAGAAGACTGGCCGGTAAAAAACGCTTTTCAAGATGTTTTAAAAGGACCGGGTGACGCCATCGTAGCGAAACTTGCCTCGATATCGGCCATACAACAATTGGACCAATAACTCAATGATTTATGGTTAAACATATTCGGATGAACTAATGATGGTTCTATGTTTTTGTTTGCTATACTTCTCCTTCACGTTATTTGAAACGAAAATTAAAAGATGGTAGGATGAATTATGGTTAAAAACATAAAAATGGGATTAATACCATGAGTTCAACAAAAATCTTGTCACTATCGGAATGTATCAAACGAATCGATGAAATTGAATCGACGCTCAAGGAAGTGAAAAAAGGACTGTCACATTATCGATCCCAACTGCAGAAAAGCATCGAGAGAGGAGAAGACGATATCTTGAAAGGTAACGTGACAATATGTGAGACAGAAAAGTACTAAAAGAGAGAACAAATAATTTTATGCGCTCAAGAAAAGGAATGAATTTATAACTCAATGGAATCTTACAGTTTCAGAAGAAACTGACAGGATTGTGCGAAATCATCTAACACAAACTGGAGTTGCAGAAGGTGATTTGTCCAAATTCGTTGATGAAGCTGTCCGTCAGAAAATCTTTCGCCAAACAGTGAAAGAAATCAAAGAGTGGAATGCTCATCGTGATCAGCAAGCGCTTATGGATTTAATTGACGAAGCGGTGAACCAAACTCGTGCGCCTAGTTCTTGATACAAATATTCTAATCAGTGCCCTTTTGCCCAAGAATACACCTCCTGATTTAATATATCAGGCATGGGAGATGGGGATATTCGAACTAGTTACTTCCCAGGCTCAGATCGGCGAACTGGCGCGTGTTCTTGCTTATGACCGGCTAAAATCTGCTCTTCCTCCTTTTGCAGCACAAAAAATTCTTGATACCATTGGCTCGGAAGCCAAAGTGTTAGAAAATCTTCCCTCAGTCAACCGGATCGTGAAATCCTTGATGTGATATTTCAGCGAAACAAAACAAATTCCCTTTTGTTCAGCCATCACGCAGTAGGGTATGACCCCACCAACGAGGGGATTCCTTTTTACAATTATTCCCAATCCCATTTGGAAGAGTTGAAGAAACGCCGCATTTCGATCTACATTCTTCATGCTCCCTTAGACAAAAACGGCCCATACTCTACTTCCGTCAATTTGGCGAAAGCCGCCGGGTTGGATATTGTTTCTGAATTTTGTGAATATCTAGGTATAAAAGTAGGAGTAATTGGTCAAACCGAATTCTCTACAGTTGAAGTCTTTGCTAATCGAGTTAGAGAAATCATGGGCCATGAAATTAAAGTCTTTCCGTATGGTGAACCTTTCATCAATGACGGGAAAGTGGCAGTCGCCGCGGGAGGCGGCAATTTCGAATTCATCATCCATGAACTGGCTGGCTTGAATTGTAACACATACTTAACCGGGGTCACCAAAACGTTCCCAACTTTTGAACCCACGGTCAAATTCCATGATGCCGCTTGAGAAAAGAAAATAAATATTATCAGCGCTACCCATTACTCCACAGAAAAATTCGCCTGCCTGGCAATGACCGGCTATTTTAAACAATTCGGTCTGAAAACAGAATTTCTCCCAGGAACACCCCAGTTCGCCGATTTGGATTGAGTCATTAAATCCACACATATTAATTGTATAGTAAACGTAATGTATTGAAAAAGCTGATTGACATTATAACGGCTCTTATGAGAAAATTTGTCTGTAAGTATAAAAGGCTTTATTTCCCGGTTCAATGACGCCCAATAATGATGAAATGTATTGAAAAGGAAAGAACATGAATAAACAAGCCTTCACTTTAATCGAATTGCTCATTGTGGTCGCTATTATCGGCATTCTCGCAGCGATTGCCGTTCCAAATTTTCTGAACGCACAAGTTCGTGCAAAAATCGCACGTGTACGCGCCGATGTCAAGGCACTTTCTTCCGCTCTGGAGATGTATCACTTGGATAATAACGATTACCCACGTGACATGGGCGGCCCCAACCAAGACGAACAACGCTCATGGCTGCAACTCACCACCCCCATCGCCTATATCAGCAGTACTGAACTTTGCCGCGATCCCTTTACGAGTGGTTCCGCGGGCGCAACCGGCGATAACTTTAATGGTGTACGGACGTATTACGATTACGGTGGAGGTACCTGGCACGCACACACTCCAAATTCCTCCGCAGACATTAACCGTAAGACGGCGTATGAACAAACCAGTGGAGCAGGTTTTGTCGTACTGAGTTTCGGCCCAAATAGAGCACGCGAATTTCCTTGGGGAATCCCATCGATTGTTGGTCTCGGCACACGCACCCATAATGGATTGCTCTACATTTACGAACCATCCAATGGTCTTCAATCACAGGGCGACATCATCGCCACCCGCAGCGGGCCAGTACAGTAGGTTGAGTCTAACAGTTCACAATGGCTTGGTTCGAATCAAGTCGGAGGACAAAAACCTACCTCCACCTCGGGCTCAGAGAATATACGGAAAAGGGTATGTTCTACTACCCCTAGGAACCGGCTGTGATGGCCAGAACGGGTGATGCCGGCGGCGAGGGGAATATGTGGAACTTTTTCGGATATCCTTTGCACTTGGTCTCGGACTCTCTTGACACAAAGCATCATAGACGGCGTTGAGCGAAACGAATTCCCCTACTGACTACGCCGCGCATACATAATCCGGGCATAAGCCCGCAAATCGCTAACGATATCATATTCATCCACAATTTCTTTCCCAACAATTTCCTCAATAATATCTTCCATGGTGACAATACCAATGAATACACCATACTCGTCTACCACGACACGAATTGGTTCACGTGTTTCTGCAATGTTCGTAAAAAGCCGGTCCAACGGCATGGTTTCAGGCACGGTCTTAATGGGACGGGATAATTCGGCAAGCGTGTAATCCAAATGGCCTCGCAACAGTTCGCGTAATAAATCGCGTTGATTCACATAGCCGGTGATAATGTCAGGTTCCGATGAAGAAAACAAAGGAATGCGGGAATGTACCCAATCGCAAATATCTTCGCGGACATCCTTTAAATGGGTCGTTTCTTCCAATTTAAAGACCACAGAACGTGGCGTATATACTTGTTTGATTGTTACGCGATCAAGCAGAATGATGTTACGAACGATGGAACTTTCCAAGGTATCCAGCACCCCCTCTTCACTGCCGATCTTGGTCATGGATAGGATTTCTTGTTCGGAGACGGTCGGTTTCTCGGCAATGCGCTGAATAATATTCGCCGCCCAATTGGTGGTCAATATCAACGGATAAAAAAGACGAATAAGCCACGCCAGTGGCCGGGCGATCAAAAAAGAAACCTGTTTGAAATATACAACCCCGATCTGCTTCGGAATAATTTCACTGAAATAAAGGATAAGCAGAGTAAATAAAATCGAAAACCAAACCAGTGCTGGTTCACCGTAAAGTTTATCAACCAAAGCGCCGGACACCGCCGCTCCGATCGTATGTGAGATGGTATTCAGAATCAAAATCGCAGATATGGGTTGACCACTGTTTCGTTTAAAGCGAAAAAGAAGCCGCCCACTGCGCGTCCCCTGATCCGCCACCGCCCGCGCATAACTCAGAGGTACTGTAAGAAGAGCCGCTTCCATTAAGGAACACAAAAATGAAACAACCAGTGAAATTGTGATTACCACAATTAACGTAACCAGCATCAATCAACTCCTGCTTTCGATTAAAGGAAAATTAACATGCAGAAAAATAATACTATCATGTCAAAGGTTTTAAAGGATACTAACCACAATGAAAAGTTTCTCCTTTAATTTTATTAAAATTAATTTTAATTTTTTGCAAGTGAGAATTTTTTTGATATAATTCATGTAGATTTTAATAATATTAAAGCCGGGAGTTCATCTTTGCGCATGGATAACGATGTACCGGAATGGATCAAGACATTGAGCGAGGAGGATCTGCAGTTTTTGAAGCGCTTCTTATTAGCCTCTGGGTCGCTTAAATCGCTGGCGCAGGAATACGGGATTACATATCCAACGATCCGATTGCGGCTCGACCGGCTGATCGAGAAGGTAAAGACTGCCGAGAATACCAAACTGAAAAATCCTTTCGAAAAGGCACTTCAAATTTTACTGGTTGAAGGAGTGATTGATACCACAACGGCCCGCCAGCTGATGAAGGCGCATAAAAAAACCGTCCAAATGAAAGAAAGCGAGGGGAAAAATGATGAATCATAAAAACAATATGTTAGGCTTCGTTTTGATTTCACTAATACTCATATTTTGTCCCGGCTCTGCTCAAAGCGAAACAACCGTCCTCAAGGAAATCCAAATCGAGCAGGTTCCCACCATCCCAAAAAATATTAAAAATAAAGTGAACATGCGCGTGGAATCCGTAAACGAAAATGACTCACAAAAGGCGTTAAGAATTGAATACAATGAGGAGGAAACCTTATCCATCCTGTTATATGAAGTCCCATTATCCAACATAGAAAATTGCGTGTTGGAGTATCAAGCGAATATAAAATCGGAGAATATGACCAATAAAGCATATCTAGAGATGCATTGTGTGCTGAAAGGTCAAGCTTTCTTTTCACGCGCGCTGAATCAAGCGGTTTCGGGGTCAACTGATTGGCGGCAGTCAAGCACGCCTTTCTTTTTAAAGGAAGGAGAAAAATCAACCAAAGCAATATTGGGAATTCGTATGGAAGCCCCGGGAATAGTTTTTATCCGCAATTTGAAATTAATCAAAAAAGAAGATGCCTTTTTTAATGCTTATGGAACGTGGGAATGGATTCCGGGTGCTTTACTCGGTGTGTTAGGCGGATTATATGGAGGTTTCGCTGGTTGGCTGGCCTCACGTGGCCGGGCGAGGCAGCTGATCAATGGTATGGGACTCTTCATGATTACAATATCGGTCATCCTGCTTATTACAGGAATTATTCTTTTGATTCTCGGCAAGTCGTGGGATATGTGGTATTCCTTCCTGCTGCCCGGAGTTCTAGGAACTATAATTTTCCCACCCATCATTAAAAATATCACCAGGCAATACCAAGAAGCAGAACTCCGCCGCATGGAAGCACTGGATATGATGAATACTTCTTCTTAATTTTCCCCCACTCAGACAGTTTGCGCAAATTTTGCTCAAGCCTAATCAACGCTTTGAGAAAAAAATGCGCAAAATCAAATCGTTTTCGTTGAATTCCCTTCATATTTCTTCTTGGCATACTAAATGCATTCTTTTTTTCAAAACTTGATCACCCACTTCGAATTAATGGAGGAAAAGTAAATGAAGAAAACAGTGATTAGAATCAGCTTGGTGTGTCTCGTGCTTGTCGTAATTGCAGGAACTTTTTCAATGGCACAAGACAGAGGAAGACGTTGGGATCCGGAACGATTTCAGGAGATGATCATGAATCGTATTCAGGAAAGCTTGAATGCCACTGATGAAGAATGGAAGATCATTCAACCCCGGATTGAAAAAGTGTGGGAACTTCAGCAGGAAACACGAATGGGCGGCTTCGGACGAAGGTTATTTGGACCCCCTCCAGGACGCGGCGGCAGAGACCGTGGTGACAGTGACAGAGGCCCCCGAGACCGTGGTGACCGTGACAGAGGCCCCCGAGGCCGTGGTTTTGGACCGGAACCGAGTCCAGAAGCCGAAGCATTGCAGAAGGCTTTGGATTCTGACAACACATCGGTTGATGATATCAAAGCTAAACTGGCTGCTTTTCGCGAAGCCCGTGATCAAAAAGAGAAAAAACTCGAAGAAGCTCAAAAAGAGTTGAAAGAAGTCCTCACGATCCGGCAGGAAGCCCTTCTGGTTTTGATGGGCACTCTGGAGTAACAAAAAGTTGTAAGGATTGATGATAATGATTGATTTACTGGAGACAATGACCGCCCAAAAGCAACTCTCTCAAGCGGATGCTGAGAAATTGCAAAGATCATTTGATTCAAATCCAGAAATGAAAACGGAAGAAGAGATTTTACAATGGCTGGCGGCCGAATATTTCCTCCCCTACTACAATTTGGAAAATTGTACTTTCGACCGCCAGCTGCTTTCTCAATTTCCCGCACGAATTTTACTGAAAGAAGAATTAATTCCAGTTCAAAAAGTAAATGGTTCCATCGAAATCGCCACCAGCCGGCTGTTTGCCACCCAAGGTTTGGATACACTCCGATCCTTGACCAGCCTACGGCTGAAACCGGTTCTGGCCCCCAGAGAAGCCATCCAACGTGAACTGAAAAAACGTCTGGGCGTGGGAGCCGATACCATTGACCTTATGGAAGAACAACTCTCTTTCCAGGTGGTTGATGAAGGGATCGAGGAAGATGTCGACTTAGATAAAGCAGCCGAAGATGCATCTATTATAAAATTCGTCAATCAAATTTTAGGAGACGCCATCGAACTTCGTGCAACCGATATCCACCTTGAACCATTTGAAGATGAATTACGCATTCGCTACCGCATCGACGGCGTTCTGCAAGAAGTGCCCTCACCGGCACAAATCAAACGCTTTCAACCGGCGATTGTCTCCCGTATCAAAATACTCAGCCATTTGAATATAGCTGAAAAAAGAGTCCCTCAAGATGGACGCATAAAAATCCGTATCAAGGACAGCGAAGTGGATGTCCGTGTATCGATTATCCCCATGCTGCACGGAGAAGCGGTCGTGATGAGGCTGCTCAGGCAGGATTCAACCATACTGGACTTATCTCAACTCAAGATGGCGGAGCGGGAACTAAAATTGTTCCGAAGTATACTGGAATTGCCACACGGAATAGTTTTAGTCACCGGTCCCACCGGCAGTGGAAAAACAACCACGCTCTACACTGCTTTGAGCGAGATCAATGATTTTGAACGAAAAATCGTAACCATTGAAGACCCTATTGAATATCAATTAAAAGGGATCAACCAAATTCAAGTGTCCGAAAAGTCCGGGCTGACATTCGCCCGTGGTTTGAGGTCGATTCTAAGACACGACCCCGATGTGATCCTGATCGGAGAAATTCGGGATCAGGAGACTGCGCAAATCGCTGTGCAAGCCTCGCTGACAGGGCATCTCGTCTTTTCCACCTTGCATACGAATGACGCCCCAGGTGCGATAACTCGCTTGATCGATATGGGGGTCGAACCTTATCTGGTGGCTTCTTCATTGGAAGCAATTATCGCGCAGCGTCTGGTTCGGGTTTTGTGTCCACATTGCAAAATTGAGGATTTATCGAAAAAAACGGAATCTATAAAAAAACGAATCGGCCTGCCGGACAATATCACCATTTACAAATCGGCCGGTTGCGAAATATGCCGCCAAACCGGATTTTATGGCCGCCGCGCCGTATTTGAAATGGTGGCCCTAAACAATGAAATTCGTGAAATGGTACTTCAAGATCATTCTTCCGGTGAAATCCGGCAAGCCGCCTACCGCTCAGGAATGAAATCACTCAGTGAAGACGGCTGGAGATTGGTTCGTGAAGGTGTCACCACGGTCAACGAAGTGCTGCGAGTTACCAAGGATGAATATTCCGATTAATGATCAATATATTGAATACGGGATAGTCGAATTATGTCACAATATCGATACCGCGTTTTACAAACCGATGGAACCATTGCTGAAGGGCTTATTGAAGCCAAGGGCCGCCGTGACGCCTTCAGCCAATTGGAAACGCGCGGTTGGAATCCCATTCAAATTTCTGAAGAAAGTACCGATGAAAAACCTCGCATCAGCCGTATTCAAATCCCCTGGTTACACGGAAGGATATCCTTTCGCGAGTTGGAAAATTTTACACGCCTGCTAGCAAATCTGCTGGCGGCGGGTATCCCTCTCAGCCGTGCGCTGGTTCTGTTATACAAAGAAACCTCTAATCCCACCGCTTCCGAACGATGGAAAGATATACATGACAAAGTGGTCGATGGCATGTCTCTGGCCGATTCGATGACATACTATCCAGAAAATTTCCCCCGCGTCTATATCGCCATGGTTCAAGCAGGAGAAACAGGGGGATTCCTGGATCTGGTTCTTGGTCAGATCGCCGATTTTCAATCCAGGGAAAAAGAAATGCGCTCGAAAGTATTATCGGCGCTGATTTATCCATGCGTGTTATTGTTATTAGCGATTTCTGTACTTATTTTTCTTCTGGTTTTTTTTATTCCACGCTTCAAGACGATCTTTTCCGGCTTTGGAGCCGATCTTCCATTACTCACCCAGATTATCGTGAATGTCAGCCATTACATCCGGCATTATGGTTTACTCGTCATCATGGTTGCCTTGATTGGTTTTTATTTTACTCGCCGGTGGCTGGTTACGGATCAGGGAAAAAGAGGCCGGGATTCTGCTATTCTCAGGTTACCGGTCTTGGGCGATCTAACCGCAAAATTCGCCATGGCCCGGTTTTGCCGAATGTTAGGAACGTTGCTGGGAGCCGGAGTGCCGCTCATTCACAGTTTGCACGTCGCCCGAAAATCTATTCACAATCAAATACTCTATGACACGCTCTCCGGAACCATCGATCGTGTCAAACGAGGTGACAAACTGGCCAACAGTTTATCCGATTGTAAGCAACTCTTCCCCAGTTCCGTAACTGAAATGATCTCAGTAGCTGAAGAGACCGGCCGGCTTGATCAAGAACTCGTACGTCTGGCAGAAACCTCGGAACAGGATCTCGAACGTCAACTGCGAATTGCCGTTTCTTTGACAGAGCCACTCATGCTTTTTCTTATCGCCGGATTTATCGGAATAATTTTTATCGGAATGGTGATCCCGATTTTCACAATTCAAGACTATATCAAGTAATATCGATCTGGAGGTACGATCATGCAACATAATAACAACAAGCAAAAGCGCCAATCAAAACAAGCGGCGTTTACGCTGGTAGAACTATTATTGGTGCTCGTGATCCTCGCCACACTGGCGGCTATTGTTATCCCCAAATTCGCTGGCCGCTCAGAACAAGCGCGTGTCACCGCCGCCCAAACGCAAATTGCGAATCTAGAAATTGTATTGGATGCGTTCGAAGTGGATAACGGTTTTTATCCAAAAGGCAGCAGTGGCCTCGAAGACCTGGTGAATGAACCCAGCTACGCCAAAGACTGGCGCGGTCCCTACATGGACGAAGTCCCCATCGATCCATGGGACAATGAATACATCTATGAATACCCAGGAAAACACAACACCCGCGGCTTCGACTTATATTCAATGGGACCTGACGGACGTGCAGGTGGCGACGATGATATCACGAACTGGAATAAATCCAGGAAATAAGTCACGTATTAACGGCTTTACGTTGATCGAATTGATTCTGGTTATGACCATTCTATCGGCGGTGATCGTCGTCTCCGCTCCGTCTTTATCACGATTTTTTCGCGGTCAATCGCTCGAGGAAGAATCACGCCGTTTTTTGGCCATTACCCGGTTTGCTATGAATAAGGCCATTTCGGAAGGGATACCCATGACATTATGGATAGACACCAACTTATACGGCTTAAAGCCCCAGGACGGCTACCAACTCGACATCGATGATGAACTGGTTTTTGAACTGGAGGAAGGCGTTCATATTGAAATAGTTCCAGTCACTGCAAAAAATAACGAGTTCGCGGAGATCTTATTTTCCCCGGACGGAACCATTGATGAAAATTTAATCGAGTTGATTCGTTTTCAACGTAGCGAAAAACAACCGGAAGATTCAGGCGAAATTATTGATATAGAAAAATCACTCATCGGGATGAAATTTGAGATTATTGATCCGAACATTGGCCGCAGACGATTGAATATTCAATAAATCATGAAAATGAACGTATTAACTTATAAAGATAGAAATGACCAACAAGGTTTCACCTTCGCAGAGCTGCTGGCTGCCATGGTCTTTGCCGCCATCGTCATACCGGTTGCTCTGCAAGGAATCGGTTATGCCAACCGGGCTTCGGTTTACGCAGAACGTAAGATTCAAGCAACATGGCTGGCTGAAAAACTGCTCAATGAAACTATTATAACGGAATCATGGCAAAGCACAGTCAACCAGGGGCAGTTTCAAAATGAATACTCGATTTACCGCTGGGAATTGAATACCCAAGTCTGGAATGGAGACATCATGGAAGTGCAAGCCGTGGTTTTTTTCCCCGTTCAAAATAAAGAACATTTCGTGCGAATCAGCACGCTGGTAGATAATTCGGAGTCATCATGAATAAGAGCAGAACTCATACAAACGGTTTCACTCTTATTGAGTTATTGGTGGCGGTTGCCATCTCCGCCATCCTTATCTTGGCAGTGAATACCGTTTTGTATAATGCGTTCAACCTGCGCGATCGTGCTTATGACTCGATGGACGGGATATTCTCACAACAATACGCCTTCAAAATCATGAAACAGGATATACTAAACGCCATAGCTCCGAATGGAACGTTAGCCGGTGATTTATATGGAGAAAACAATGCCGGTGATGTCCGTGAAAGCGGCCGGCTTTCACTCTACACAACCACTGGAAAGATTTCTGAATCCCAACCCTGGAGTGAAATTCAGAAAGTGGAATATTCATTGATGGAATTGAGTGAATATGGCGAAGAGCAAAATTACTTTCTCGTTCGCACCATTAACCGAAACTTATCAACCACGATTGAAGAAGAACCTGTATATTATCCCTTGCTCTCCAAAGTCCAATCACTTCGTTTCTCTTATTACGATGGTGAATCCTGGTTGAACACCTGGGAGCCTGAGTCCCAGGAAACACCGCTCCCAAATGCAATTCGTGCCGAAATCATACTGTATCAATTTCAAGACGAAGAGCAGCCTCAAAGCAGCAAAACCATTTCCCGTAATTTGACTATACCGATTTTTGCCAGGTCCTTCACACTCGTACCTTCAAATGAAACAGAGGAAGAACAAGGCGCGGATAATGCAAGACAAAATACTAATCAACCGGAGGAGGAAAACAGTCCACCGCAAAATCCTTCTGGAGGTGGGCGGTCATGATACAGTATACTAGTTCTTCTAATGCAATGCATACAAATGAGACCACCGGTTCGGTGTTGATCATCATGTTATGGATTTCCGCCGGCCTGGTCACGGTGGTTCTCCTATTCGGTGAATCCATGATGCTCGAGTATAGAGCGGCAGAGAATACCCTGGCCGGCATTCAAGCCGGACAATCCATTGATGGTGTTGTGCGATACATGTCTTATATTCTCGAAAATCTGGATGAGCCAGGTACCCTGCCTGATGAGAACAATTATATTTGTGAAGCGGGAGAAATTACCGACTCACTGTTCTGGTTGATTGGACGGGATCCTAATCGTCAAACCATCAACATGCCAGTATACGGAATTATTGATGAAGGATCAAAACTCAACCTCAATACGGCTGATTTGGAAATGCTGCAGGAACTCCCCGGGATGACAGATGAACTGGCAGCCTCCATCATCGACTGGCGGGATGAAGATAATGATGTAACGGACAATGGAGCGGAATCGGAAAGTTATACACTGCTCAATCCAAGCTACGAATGCAAAAACTCTCCCTTTGAAACAATTTTCGAACTGCAGCTGGTACTCAATGCATACGATGAATACCTCTATGGAGAAGACACAAATTTAAACGGATTTCTGGATGCCAATGAAAATGATGGTGAGTTATCTAGTCCATCCGATAATCAAGATGGCCATCTAGATTTCGGTATTTTGGAATATGTAACAATATACAGCCGTATTCCCAACAATACTGAAGATTCGGGAAAAATTAACATTAATGATGAAGACAGTGAGCAGCTTACCCAACTACTTGCTGAAAATTTCGGCGAAGACCGCGCCAATGAGATACAAGAATCAATAGATCAAGGACAAGAAAATTACAGCAGTCTATTGGAATTCTATATCCGCAGTGGGATGACTTCTGAAGAATTTTCCAAAATTGGAGACCAAATCACCACATCCGGCGACGAGTTCTTAACCGGTTTGGTAAACGTCAATACATCAAGTGCAGCCGTACTGAATTGTATCCCTGGTATCGAAGAAGCAGATGCGAATGAACTTGTTTCCTACCGGCAGTCTCCTACCGACAGCCTCGATACCATTGCATGGGTAAGCGAAGTCCTCGATGAAGAAAAAGCGATCCAAGCCGGACCGCATTTCACCACAAAATCCTATCAATTCACTCTCGATATAGCAGCAGCCGGCAAGTATGGTAAAGGCTTTCGGCGTTCATGCTTTGTCATCGATACAAGTGAAGGTGAAGCCAAAATACTGTACCGCCGGGATATGGGTAAACAAGGCTGGGCACTCGGTTCCGAACTGCGCAGCGAGTTGGCATACCTGAAGGAAAAGAATCCATGATCGGTAAACAATCTTCAACTATAAAATCAATTCTGGGCATCCAATTGGAGCATGGCCGGATGCATGTGGTCTCCGCTTACCAGAACGGAAACGGAATCTACTTAAGAAAATCTTTCTCCGTTCCACTTTCTTTAGATCCACTCACAACGAAACCGGAATTACTCGGGCAGGAGATTCGAAATCACTTGAACGAAGCGCATATTCGGGAAAATCGTTGCCTTATCTGTCTTCCGTTGAAATGGATTTTAAAACACCAGGTTGAAATGCCAGAATTACCCGAAGAAGATCGAAACAGTTTCATCACCCTTCAGGCGGAACGGGAATTTCCTTTTACACCCGATGAATTGTCAATATCGACATCTACTTTTACAGCAGTAGATGGAAAACAATACATCAATATCGCCGCTGTTCCACTGACTTACATTCGAGCAATTGAAACGGTGTGTAAAATCGCCAAACTTCATCCGTGGACTATTACGTTTGGAATTCCACGTTTTCAATCCGAAAACATCAACGAAGGATTGTTGTATCTAAATAAACAAGAAGAGGGCATAAATTATTTTATTCTCTATAATCATAATGTCGTTTCATTTCGATGGTTAGAGAATGAAAGCGAAGACACCATTGACTATTCGGGAACTCAAGAATCCATTCTTCGAGAAATAAGGGTATCACTGAATGCATTGCCGCCTGCTATCCAGCAATCGATCACCCGCCTTCATCTCTGCGGTCCGGATCGTTGGGTAGACTCATTCAATAACTTCATTCAATCATTC
>CAZXSQ010000016.1:27618-27829 GCA_964643335.1 uncultured bacterium | reverse complement strand
GGGAAGGTATGCTGCAGTATTTAAAAAATGTTGTTGCAAAAGTGGATGAGTTAAAGTACGATGCCATTTTATTGGGATACGGTCTCTGCAATAATGGAATTGTTGGTTTGGAAGCACAAAATACCCCGATTGTCGTAACCCGCGCTCATGACTGCATAACCTTGTTCCTGGGAAACAAAGAACGCTATCACCAATATTTTCATAACAATCC
>CAZXSQ010000016.1:17380-27608 GCA_964643335.1 uncultured bacterium | reverse complement strand
AGCCACGGCCGATTTCTCGAGATCAAAGAGGAGAAAAAGAACATCGTCATCTCCTTCGATCTCGAGAATGGTCAAATCCGAGAAGCTCCGGCTGGATCGAACGCGGAGAGGTAGCGGACGAATTGAAACCTTTTTCCATCGGCCATGTTCATGGCATGGATCAAACTTATGAGGAATTGGTGGATAAATACGGCGAGGAAAACGCCAAATTTCTTTATGATCAATTATGCGACATCACTCGAAACTATCAAAAATTAACCTTTATTGAAATGGGAGTTGAACCCAACGACCGTTATGAAAAACACACCCAAGACATAGCCATTGAGAAAGGTTGGGAATACGAAAAAATCCGGGGTGACATTTCTCTGATACGAAAACTGATCAATGGTGAATGGAATGATGATGAATTTTTGGTGGTTCATCCAGGCTGTCGGATTGAAGCCAAATATGATGATAAAGAAATTATCCATTCAGTAAAAATTGAACCGGATAACAATAGTTCTTGCTGATTATTACCCTCAAATGCTCTGAACCTGTCCCCAAAACCACGTTTTTTCTGTATAATGAAACATCCTTTACAAAAAAATTTACCGAGGGTTATCCAAATGAAAAAAATCCAAGTACTTTTGAAACCATACTTGATTATTACTTTGCTCGCTTTTCTATCGGCAAATTGTCAAACAACATCTGAATTGAAAACTTACAGCGAAGACCCGCTTATTCAAGGATATTCTGAAGTGGCTGTACCCTCCGTATCAGATGCCATCGATCAAATCATAGGCGAACGTGGATTTATGTCTCATGAAATCAGACCAATTTTCCCAACCAAAATGGCCGGCTATGCTGTCACAGCTCTTGCGAAACCATCCACAAAGAAAGAACCTCCAACAATGGCTTTGGAATTAATTGACAACGAACCACCCGGCCGTGTGCTTGTAATGGTTATGGATGGTCCCGATGGAGCCGATGTCGCCGCATTCGGGGGCATAATGTGCACCGGT
The DNA here is from genome assembly GCA_964643335.1 of uncultured bacterium. GTDB lineage: Bacteria > Hinthialibacterota > Hinthialibacteria > Hinthialibacterales > Hinthialibacteraceae > CAZXSQ01. Next base: position 26,607 of record CAZXSQ010000016.1, on the reverse strand, counting down.
GCTAAAACCCAAGGATTCGCCGGGGCGGTTCTGGACGGTGGATGCCGGGACGTAGCTGAAATTCGAGAAAAAGGATTCCCTGTATTCACACGGGGCATTGTTCCCTCAAATTCGGTCGGGCGCTATATAAACGTGGCGAAAAATGAACCGGTGGAATGCGGTGGCGTGGTAGTAAACCCGGGAGATATTATTGTCGGCGATGAAGACGGCTTGGCTGTAGTGCCCAAAGCTCGTGCCTATGACATTTTAAAGCTTGCCCAAGAATTGGAAGCCAAAGAAGCAGCTACAGCAGAAGCGGTAAAACGGCTTAAATCCATTCGCAAAGCCACTCAAACCCACGGACGGATTTAATTTTGAACCTTAATGAAAATTAATCGGGAGGAAACATAATGATAAAACACGCATCCATACTTGCACTTCTTACTGTGCTTTTATTTTCAGGCTGCACCCCAAAAGTAGAGGAGTACCCTTCGAACCCAATAACGGTAATAGTCCCCTGGGCAGCCGGAGGCGGGACCGACACCATAGCCCGCGCTTTTGCAGATAAGGCTTCTGACGTATTCGGTGTCATGTGGACAGTGAACAACAAAACGGGCGGTCTAGGTATTTCCGGCCATGATTTCGGTGCAAAAGCCCGTCCAAACGGCTACACACTGACATTAATTACCTATGAACTTTGTACTTATAAAGCATTGAACCGTGCCGATCTGGGGCCGGAAGATTTCAAAGCCATTATGCAAATCAACGCCGATCCAGGCGCTATCACTGTTCAAGCTGATTCACAATGGAGCACGCTGCAAGATATGATTGATTACGCTAAAGAGAATCCAAAGGATATCAAAGTAGGCAATTCAGGCCCCGGCTCTGTCTGGCACATCGGTGCCGCCATGCTGGAGAAGAAAACAGGAGCGAAATTCACCCATGTTCCGCATGACGGAGCAGCTCCCGCTGTGGTGGAATTATTAGGCGGCCATATTGACGCCGTCGCCGTCAGCCCCGCCGAAGTCCGGCAGCATGTCAAAGTGGGCCGGCTCAAAATATTGGCCATCATGTCAGAAGAACCTTTCCCCGAATTCCCCGATGTACCAACAATGAAAAAGGCGGGGATCGATCTGGTTCATGAAACCTGGCGGGGATTGGCTGCGCCCAAAGACACCCCAGATGAAATTATTGAAACCTTGGAAACTGGAGGTAAGAAAGTGTACGAATCTCCAGAGTTTCAACAAGCCGCGGAAAAAGCCAATTTAGGTTTGCGCTACCGCAACTCCGAAGAATTCCAAACCTTTCTGCAAAAACAACAGGAAACAGCACAGAAGGTCATTGAAACCGCAGGAATACTCCCCAAGTAAAACTTTATTCTATGCATTTAAAAGAGTTTGGCCAATGATGAAATATCTGACAGGTGAGGTAATAATTGGTTTCGTCATCATTATTTTTGGTACCGCTTCTTATATCATTGCCGGCAATTTTGAAGTGGAAGCGGTCGGAGTCGGACCGGCTTTCTTCCCACGCTTGATGTCCGGAATGCTTATCTTTTTGAGCATTATTTTGATTCTGAATTCAGTATTAAAAATCTATTCCACGACCGCCCCTCCCCCTGAAGCCAAAGAAGAAGAAATTGTTGTTACCACTAAAGCAGTGAGAAAAATAATCGCCTGCATTGCTGGACTTTTTGTGTATTGGTGGGTTATGTATTACCTCGGTTACATTGGCCCCACCATTGTATTTCTTGTTTTTATGATGCTTCTCTTGGGAGAGCGCAATCCAATCAAGATAGGCTGCTGGTCAATTGGCCTGCCGATGCTCCTTTACACTGTCTTTGAGAAAATTCTGAACGTTCCACTGCCATATGTTAATTTAAGATTTTAAAGGGAAATTGATGGAGCCTTCAATCCAACAAGGATTTGCAGAAGCCTTACAAATTGGCCCTTTTTCGGTTTTATTCATTGGGGTCACGATGGGAATTGTCATTGGAGCCTTGCCGGGTTTGACAGCCACAATGGGCGTCGCTCTTCTCCTCCCTTTTACCATTGGCGCACAAATGAGCGCTCAAAGCAGTATGGCCATGCTGATCGGCATTTATGTTGGAGCCATTTTTGGTGGTTCGATTCCGGCCATACTAATTCGCACTCCCGGCACCCCCGCTTCGGCAGCCACCTTAATGGACGGATACCCCATGAGCCAGCGTGGAGATGCCGGACAGGCCTTGGGATTGGTAACTTTTGGGAGTTTCTGCGGGGGATTGATCAGCTGCATAATCATGATTTTCCTCAGCCCCGTCGTCTCTGAGTTCGCCACCAAATTCAGTTATCACGAAAAATTCTCACTGGCCGTTTTCGGACTTAGCATGATCGCTTCCATATCCGGCAGGAGCATTTTGAAAGGAATAATCTCCGGAACCTTTGGCCTATTATTGGCGACAGTCGGATTTGATCCAGTGCTGGGTATTCCCAGATATACCTTCGGGATTTCCGATTTATCGGACGGTGTAAGTTTCATACCGGCTCTTATAGGATTATTCGCTTTTTCGCAGGTTTTTGTAGATATATCCATTTTAACTCAAGGCACATTCGAACAACCCGTCCTCAAAAAAGTTATTCCCCGCCTTGGAGAAATGCTGAAACACTGGTTTTTAATTATCCGCACCGCTTTGGTGGGCACCTTTGTCGGCAGTCTCCCCGGCGCCGGTTGTGACATCGCCGCCTTCATCGGTTTGAACGAAGCCAAACGCTCTTCAAAGCATCCCGAAACCTTCGGAACCGGTATACCAGAAGGAGTCATCGCACCGGAATCCTGCAAAAGCGGTGCCACCGGCGGAGCCATGATTCCCATGTTGACGTTGGGCATTCCAGGCGATGCAGTCACAGCCATTATGCTGGGAGCGCTGACCGTCCAAGGCCTTCAACCTGGCCCCCTATTGTTCAAAGACCATCTCGATGTAGTATACGCCTTCTTTGCCAGTATGATTCTCGCCAACATCGTCATGATCTTTGTGGGATTCTTTTCAGCGCGGTATGTCGCCAAAATCGTAAGCATCGACAAAAAAATCCTGCTGCCGGTTATTTGTGTTTTAAGCGTAATTGGTGCATACGCTATGCGCCAAAGCCTTTTCGATGTTCTTATCGCCATCATCATGGGGATTATTGGCTACGGAATGCGCCGATGGAATTTCCCCGCCGCTCCAATCGTACTGGCCTTGATCCTCGGCCCAATGGCCGAGAGCAACTTGCGGCGCGCGTTGTTGCTGCCTGATGCCAGCATTACCATGTTTTTCACCCGCCCGATATCGGCTGCTTTACTATTGTTGGCAATCGGTACCATTATTTTCGGTATCCGAAGCGGTTTGAAAGCAAATGCGAATTCAAATACTTCCAGCAAATGACACCACTGCAAAAAAGTAATTGAATCCTATAACATATTCAAATAACACCCAACCAGAATTCGGAGAACTTTCAATGATAACCAGGCAAATCTTTATTTTATCTCTTTTCATATTACTCCCCTTTGTGGTTTCGGCTGATGTAATTTTGGATGACTTCGACAACGATCATTCACACACAAACGGCGATGGAATCGACGCTTATTGGAATCCGCCTTTTACTCCTACCTTCAATCTTGAAATCGAAACGTCCAAAGTGCATGAAGGAGTGGCCGCTCTTCAAGTCAGCTGGGTAAACAAGGATTTATGGCCCAGCTTCGTCATCGCCAATCTGCAGCTAAGCGATAATGCAGGAAACCGGTTCTTTGATGCGGATGCTCTTCGCATGGCCATTGCTGGTCCGGCGGGGCGAATCATCATGAAACTCGTAGATGCCGATGGCTATGGCACAGGTGACTTAGCAGATGTCTATACATCCGGCAGTGAAGATTATGAAATTTATGAATTTGATTACCTGACCAACGCCTTATCTTCACCAATCGATCTGTTTGCCATTTCGGAAATTCAATTGCTGGTCGATGCAGGACAACAGGGAACCACCGGAACTATCTTTATCGATACCATTGAACTCATTAAATATACGGGCACCGGCGAAGAAGTCATAGCCGTTATCGATAACTTTGATAATGATTCATCACTGGATGATGATCCCAACGCTCAAGACTCTATTCCCTCCGGAAATTCTCTGCTCCCATCAGGTCCTTTTTTCACTACCGTAGTAGATGATCCTGCCGGTGATTCAAATTCTGTTTTACAAGTAAATTACAACACCAGTCCCTGGAATGTTCTATGGGTAGATGAACTTGATATTACTGACTGGAGCGAGGCAACCGGCATTTCAATCGATATTTACGGAACCGCCGGAGGTATTCTCCTTAAACTAAAAGATGAATCCGGGGCTGAAGAAGAACCTACGGGAGGTTTCATCACCCATGTCGGTGACAGTTGGGATACATACACGTGGACGTTCGAACAAATAAGTAACGTTGATCTTTCACAAATGGGCAAGTTAATTGTTTTCGTGGAAGGTCCTTCCGGAGGCGAAGGCACAATCTATTTCGATAATTTAACCTTGAATGGCCCAGTTACCCCAATCGGCAACTGGTCAATTTATTAAACCTTTCCTACTGATTTGATTACATTTAGCAAAAATCATTCGAATCTCCTTTAAAAAATGATACAAATACTTTTTCCAGCACTCCGGTTCACTCCATGATAAAGTTATAATTTACATTCTAAATTATTTAAATGAATCTGAAAAATGAATAATCCTCAATATATTATTGACAGTTACTACCCAAAAAAATAAGCACTACTATAATAAATTGAGACGATTACGCACGTAATGAATAACAAATTTCTTTATATGTCATATTGAGATTCACTATCAAGTGGCCAGGAGGCATAATCCGTGAAATTCTCCATTGTTGGAAGAAATGTAGAGATTACCGGCGCGATTCAGGATTACATCGAAAAGCGTCTAACGAAATTGAAAAAATATTTCCAACGCGTCGTGGATGTCCACGTGGTTCTTTTCACTCAAAAATATAACCAGGGAGTGGAAATTACAATCAATGCAAGTGGAATTGCGATCCACGGACAGGAAATAACCGAAGATTTATATGCCTCTGTTGATAAAGTAATCGATAAACTGGATGCCCAGCTGAGAAAACATAAAGAAAGAATCAAAGAACATCACAAAAAAGAACCCAGGCCGGATAAAGACCTGAACTTGAATATTTCTATCTATGAGCCGGAAGAAGTGGAAGAAATGAATCCAGTTCCCAAAGTGCTCCATACAAATCGATTTGCCATCAAACCAATGTCGGTCGACGAAGCCGTGATGCAAATGGATTTGATTAATCATGAATTTCTTGTCTTTAAAAATTCACTATCGGAAAAAGTCAATGTTTTATATCGGCGAAACGATGGAAATTACGGATTGATCGAACCGGATTATTAATCCTGTCTCCACTTCCATTTATGAACATAACCATTTAAATAAAGGTTGTATATAACGGCGAAATTGTTTAACTGTATTGAAAATTTAGGTTAAATCAATTTCACTTCTTTTGCCGGATAAAAGCCATTCCGCATAGAGGGGAATTACGAACGAAATTACACACTATGAGAAAAGAAAGAAATGAAATGAATTTAATGGACGTGATCTCACCCAGATGCATCAAGGTACCACTGGAAAGCCAAACCAAAGAAGAAGTTATAGCCGAATTGGTGGATTTATTGGTTGCGGTCAAAAAATTGCCACACCGGAACGTTATTTACGATGCCTTGATCGAACGGGAAGAAGTCGGGAGCACGGGGATCGGTCACGGTGTTGCTTTACCACATGCGAAATGCGCTGAAGTGAAAGATATATACGTTGCCTGTGGTATCTCTTCAGATGGTATTGATTTTGAAGCCTTAGACCGCGAACCCGTTCATATATTTTTCATGATCCTGGCACCCCGCACCGCACCGGGCCAGCATCTTAAAGTAATGTCCATTTTGACCCGAATATTGAGCAAAGCTTCTTCCCGAGAAGAAATTATCAAAGCCAAAAATGCCGATGAAGTGTATTCTACACTTTATGAATTAAGTCAAAATCAAAGTGTCTCGAAAACCTCATGACAGACCAACGTATACTTATGCCAGATCCTTTGCCGGTTGAACGCCTTCTTGAATTCAGCGATCTGAATTTAGAAACCGTTGCGGGGGAAAAAGGGCTAAAACGTACCATCTGCCGGCCGGAATTGAACCGCCCGGCGCTTGAATTGGCCGGTTTCTTCAATGAATGGAAACCGGAACGGGTACAAATCCTGGGGACAGGGGAAATCGCTTATCTGGAAAGCCGATTACAGATCGATTCAGTTCAGGATAACCTGGACCGAATTTTTTCTCACCGCCCCCCTTGTGTGGTGATTACCAATCAACTTCAAGTTTTCGATGAGATAAAAGACTTCGCCGATAATCACGAAGTGGCGCTCTTTCGATCTTCGCATCACTCCACTCGGTTTATCAAGCGGCTCTGGGATCACTTGGAGTGGGAACTAAGCCAATACATTGTACGGCGGGGTGTTTTGATGGATATCTTCAATTTGGGAGTATTGATTAGCGGCCCCAGTTCAATCGGCAAAAGTGAATGTGCATTGGATCTACTGTCCAAAGGCCATACATTTGTCGCGGATGATTTAATTCTAATCCGGGGAGGCCAGTTCTCCAAATTGATCGGAACCGGACATTCTCCTGTTCCTCACCACATGGAAATTCGTGGAATTGGTATTATCGATGTATACCGGATGTACGGTCCACGCTGCAACCGGCTTTCCAAGCAAGTGGATATGGTTATTCAATTGGAGGATTGGGATATATCCCAAGAATATGAACGATTAGGGATGGAACGTAAAACAACATCCATTTTGGGTATTGAAATACCTATATACACCATCCCGGTTAAACCGGGCCGAAATATCGGAACCATAGTCGAAGTCGCCGTTTTGGATTGCAAAATGAAACAATCCGGAATCTATATGGCTAAAGAATTTGATGAAAAATTAATTAAAGCCATGCGCAATAGAGAAGGACGTTGAGATCGATGTCAGAAAAGCCAAATATAATTGAATCCACATTCACGATACTCAACGAATTGGGATTACATGCCCGTCCCGCCATGCTTCTGGTTCAATCAATCTCTCGCTTGAATTGCGAGATCAGTATAGAAAAGGACGGCGTGGAAGCGGACGCTAAAAGCATTATGGGCGTTCTTACCCTGGCCGCTGAACAGGGAAGCACTATCAAAGTTAGCACCAAAGGTCCAGACGCGGATCAAGCCATTAAGATAATTGAAAAGTTGATCGATGACAAATTTGGAGAGGATTAAACTAAAAGGAATTGGCATTTCTTCCGGCGTTGCCATTGGGTACGTGCGACTGTATCACGTGTCTACCCTGAACGTGGGTGAATCCGTTGTCATTGAGTCCAAAATCGAATCTGAAATCGAGCGTTTTGAAAATGCTGTTTCAAAAACACGCCAGCAAATCGAAGAATTAGGCGAACGAATCAACCAACGCGGCGAAGACAAAGCACTGACCGAAGTGCTTACCATGCACCTTATGCTTCTGGAAGATAAAATGATTTACGACCGGACCATTGAAATGATCCGGCATGAACGCTATGGCGCCGAATACGCTCTCTCTTGTACCACAAAAGAAGTCGGTCAACGCTACGCCGGTTTACCCGATCTTTTCCGTGAACGCTTTAAAGATGTCGAGGATATCTGCAGGCGTATCATGGACAACCTCCGAGGGGTACATACACAATCCCTCGAACATTTGGATGAAGAATGCATTATCGTTGCCCATGACCTTGCCCCTTCCGATACCGCATCTATGCGCCGTGATAAAGTGCTTGGATTTGTCACCGAAGTTGGCGGAAAAACTTCTCATACCGCCATCCTGGCGAAAGCGCTCGAGTTACCGGCAGTTGTCGGCGTTCGTGGTATTTCCAACCTGGCCGTCGATCATGATCTGGCAATTATCGACAGTGATTCCGGTACCGTTATCATCAGCCCTTCCAAAGATGATTTAAAAGAATACCGCACCAAACAAGATCTCTACTTTATTCGTCAGTCATGGCTTTATGAACAAAGTGTCCTGGAACCTGTAACACTCGACGGCCATGTAATTGAACTGACGGCAAACATCGAATTCGCCTCCGAGGTGGACACCATCGCCAAATATGGAGCACGAGGAGTTGGACTGTACCGCACCGAATATCTCTTTTTGAATAGACGCATGGCTCCTTCCGAAGAAGAACAATACGAAGATTATCGCATGGTCGCGGAAAAACTATTCCCCTACCCTGTTATCATAAGAACATTCGATCTTGGTGGGGACAAATTCGCTCATCCATTAAATCCTTCAAACGAATTAAATCCTTTTTTGGGGTGCCGCGCCATCCGTTTTTGCCTGGAAAATCGATCCTTATTTCGAACACAGCTTCGTGCAATCTTGCGGGCGAGTAAAAGCAAAAACGTTCGCATTCTTTACCCACTGATATCCGGATGTTCCGAACTTAAAATTGCTAATGAAATGCTTACCTCCCTCAAAGATGAGTTACGGAAAGAAGGAATAGAGTTCGATGAGAACATCCCAGTGGGTGCGATGATCGAGGTTCCTTCTGCTGTCATTCAAGCCCGTGATCTGGCCACTGACCTCGATTTTTTCAGTATAGGCACAAACGATTTAATTCAATACACCCTGGCTGTTGACCGCGGCAATGAAAAAATATCTCATCTTTATCAACCTTTGCATCCCGCCGTGTTACGCATGATCTCCACCGTGGTCGACGTGGGCAGAGAATTCGGTATCCCTGTCGATGTTTGCGGTGAAATGGCGGGTGATCCCATCTCCTCTACAATCTTATTAGGATTAGGAATTGAACGGCTCTCTATGGCGCCTCACGTCATTCCGACAATCAAAAATATTGTTCGTTCGGTTCAAATCGATAAATTAAATCAATTATGTTCGCAAATACTCCAACTTACCACTGTCGATAATGTAAAACAACTCATTGACGAAAATCTGCAACAACTTATCCCCAATCAGGAAGATATCGGAAAGTCACTGAATGAATTCTCCCTATATGCATCAAAATAAACACGGAGCCGTATTGGCCGTACGGGTTACTCCCAACTCCTCAAAGTCCTGTATTGCCGGTGTACTTGAAAATGAACTTAAAATCTCACTCCAGTCCCCTCCCATGGAAGGTAAGGCCAATAAAGAATTGATCC
>CAZXSQ010000016.1:0-17370 GCA_964643335.1 uncultured bacterium | reverse complement strand
ACACTCTCTTTCCCCAAAAATCGGCTCCAGATACTAGCCGGAGAAACATCACGCTCAAAACGAATATTGATTATGGATACACAGGCAGAAGATATTCACAAAATAATAGAATCCCACCTGAAAAAAGAATTAAATTTCTTTTAAAGTAAACAATTCCGATCTTTTCAACGGTATATCCATTAGAAAGCAGTAATTGGGACAAGATCGATACAAGGGGTATGGCATTGAAATCCCAACCCAAAAGTTACGAGCGTTTCATTCAGCCTATAGAAGACCAGATGATGCGAACCATCTGGCGAATCGTCCGAACTACCGAGGACGCTGAAGATACTTTGCAAGAAGCACTTGTCATAATTTGGAAACGGTATAACAGAATAACCGATCACCCCAATCCACAAGCCTTGATACTCAAAATTTGTACGAACGCTGCTTATGACACACTTCGCCGAAAATACAGAAACAGTTTTTTTGAAAATACCACCGAAGCTATTGACAACTCAGTCGATGAAAATCCTTTGGCGTCAAGCAGGCTCATCGATCAGGAACGGGAACAGGAAATAATGAAAGCCATCAGCCAGTTACCCAATAAACAAGCCGCCGCTGTTTTGATGAGAATCGTTCAGGAAATGCCATATAGTGAAATCGCTCAAGCCTTAAACTGCAGCGAATCTACAGTGAGAATCCACGTCTCCCGAGGGAAGGCACACCTGAATGAAATCCTTGATCATCTTCTACAGCCTCTTGAAAGTGAGGTGCCAGCATGAAACAGCAGAATACCGATCACTTTGACAATCTCGAGAATTTGCTTCGACAAACTTTCGATGACTCCATTCCACATAACGTTGAAAACAAATTACGCAGCCGCTTGAAGAATTTTCAGAACCGGCTCGACAACTATGAGGAACGCAAACAACAAGCATCTCCCTACACGACTTTGTCAACTTTTTTCAGTTATTTTTCTCGTTCTCCATTTGGGAAAATCGCTTTTGTGTTTACTTCATTAACCATTTTATTTTTAGGCGCCTGTCTTCAGCAAACCGGCGTTCACAGTTCGCTAGCCAAATCTATTAAAGCAATACAAACCATCGCTTTGACTATGGGGGCCATCCGGGACACGAAGTCCATGACTTGTGAATTACAAATTGAAAACCAGAACGGTCAAGCAATGAAACATACACTCCGCTGGATTGCACCAAATCTTTCACGAGCCGGTTTCGGCAGCGAGAATGAAACGATTCATGAAACCTGGTGGAAAAAAGGGAGCGAAATTACGATAGTGAATCATAAAGCGCCTTATACCACAATCACACCACAAATGATGTGGATCGCTTCCTTAGCGGATCCAGAGCAAATTATAAAAACAATAGAAGGATCACTGCAGGAAATTGAACGTTTAGAATTAGAAGAAAAAAATTATATCCGTTACCGCAATCGTGATACAAATCAAACTCAATTAACCGATATCCTGATAGATAGCAGTTCGCGCCTTCCACATCAGCTGACCTTGGAGAAATTATTCAGTGAAACAAATGAAAAAGTGAAGCTGGTAATGCAATTCAACTGGAACTCCCATATTGATCCCAAGTTGATGATACCCTCACTTAGTAAGAAATAGCATTCAGAAATAAAAATATTTAGAAAGGAGTAGTATCATGAGTCTTTACTTTGTCGTTGGTGAAATTCTGTTTTTCGGATTAGTGATTGCCGCAATCGCATTGGGGAGTCCTATTACAATGTTCATCGATGTCCCCAGTATCACAATTATCATTGGTGGAGGATTCGCAATGGCATTGATGTCGTTTACTGTCCAGGAAATCAGTAATGCCTTCAACCATGCTTTTGGAAGTCCCGGTACAAAAGAAGAATTCCAGAAATCCGCCTATTTTTGGGAATGCATGATCAGAAATTTACTCTTGGTAGGGGTTCTTGCCACCACGATCGGGCTGGTAAAAATGTTGACCGATCTTTCCGATCCTGAAATGATCAGTCCATCGATGGCTGTGGCTATGTTGACAATCTTATACAGCATTATCGTGAGTGCAATATTCCCACTCCCGGCACATTACATCATCAAAAAACGGATACTTTCAGAAGAAGAATAAGTTTATCGAAATGCAAGGAGCCAATATCATGAAAACAGAAAAAATAATCGGATATATTCTTTTCATCGGTTTGAGTTTAGCGGCAATGTCAAGCACGGCCGAAGGTTTTTCAATAACAGGAATTTTACCATTTATTGATTTTCCTTCTTTGATTCTCGTTTTAGGCGGCACCTTCGCAGTATGCGTGATTGCCGGAACCATCTTTTCCTCAACAAGCAATTCGAACATAAAAATAAACCGCTGGCACATGATTACAAACAGTCTTATCCTTACCAGTTTAATGGGATCAGTCATTGGTATATTAAAAATGCTGACTCATTTAACCGATGCAAGTGTTATCGGTCCAAGCATGGCGATTGCGGTCCTGTCTCCTTTAGTTGGGGGCTATTGCCTGGCATTGGTCTCGTTGCCAAAAGAGGATCAACACTACAAAAAAACCGGAAACTACACGGAATTTTCATTGAGCCGAATTGGCTGGTTTGGTTTCCCCATATTAACCGCTTTTTTTGTGCTGCTCGCTTTTTGTATCCTTATGTTTTCAATTAGCATTTCCGATCTCCCCACATAAATACCCATCAATAGAGACACCTAGCGTGCCCACAACTTCCTACACGCCAAAGACGATATTCGCCTTCCCAAGAGCATTGTAAAAACTTTGTAAAGATATAAAAAATTCCTAACGTTACGCATTCTAAAACGTATAATGTAAGTAAGTTTCAAAAATTTACCACAAAGGAGAACTGAATTATGCGCCTATTAAAACCATTATTACTCACCCTTCTATTAACAACCGTATGGATTTACCCCTTCAATTCAGTTTGTGCTGAAGAAGAAAATGTCACTGAACTCACCGCAAAACCAGAGTATGTCTCCATGTTCAAAAACGGTGTCGGTCTGGTTATTTCTCAAGTAGAATTGCCCCAACAATCTGGAAAGTTTCGCGTAAAACCTTTACCGGAAGCGACCTTGGGCAGTTTTTGGATGCATTGGCCGGAAAATATGACGCTCAACAATATCAAAGCGACACAAGTACAATCCCCAAAAGAAGTCGCGGCACAAAATGTGCAGGAATTACTGGAAGCCAACATCGGTTCCACGCTGGATGTCAAGATTCAAAACGACTGGCAGCGGGCACGAATTATCAGCATACCTCATCGGCATGACAATCCAGTCATACAACCAATGATGGAAAATATTGTACCGCCTCCCACTCCTCCACAGCGGGGCGATCTCTTAATCCTCGAAGATCAAATGGGAAAGCGCGCCATCCCCATCAATTGGGTGCAGGAAATACGCTTTACCGAAGAGGATGCCCAAATCAACATCCAACGTTACACCAAGGAAAACGTGATTGAATTCAATGCTGAATTCTCGAACCAATCGGCGTCACGCGAAGTGAGCTACACTTACCTGGCCAAAGGCATTACCTGGTCACCCAGCTATGTGGTCGATATATCCGAAGAAGATAAAGCTGATATCTATGCCAAGGCGGTTATCGTCAATGATTTGATCCCCCTTGATAACACGGATGTCGAGCTGATCACAGGATTTCCTCACATCGAATTCAGCAATGTCAACAGCATGTTTTCCCTGGCTCCCTTACAGCAGGCTTTAGAAAGCCTTAGAGGAGGCAGAAGACAACACGAAGCACCGGTTATGAGTCAAAGAGCCATTATATCCAATGTAGCAGCCTCGTTTGAACCGTCCATGCCGGACACACCGGTTATGGGGGAAAGCACTGAGGATCTATACTTTTACCAAGTGAATAACGTCACTCTTAAAAAAGGTGAGCGGGGTTATTACCCACTCTTTTCAGAAAAGATTCCCTATGAACACGTCTATACCTGGGAAATTCCCAACTACATCGATGAGAGAAACCGTTATCGAAATGAACAGAGCGAGCGCCAACAGGAAGTCTGGCATTCTCTCAAATTAACCAATACCACCCAGTACCCATGGACGACCGCACCTGCTGCAACCACCAAAGATTTAAGAATTTTGGGGCAGGACACCATTTACTATACACCTCCCAAGGCGTCCTCAGAGTTGAAAATTACCCAGGCGGTTTCCGTCAAGGCGGAAGAAAACGAGAAGGAAATCGAACGAAAGAGGAACGTTGCCACGTTTTATCGTGATTCCTATGACCTGGTCAAAGTCAAAGGGGAAATATATTTTAAAGGTACTCCCCTTTCCCGGTTCACTATACACCCATATCAAGCCTCTGCTTTTTTGTACAATGCCATACACAAGAGATAAACCTAATCCAGTTCCGCGTTCTTGTTCTTTTGTTGTAAAAAAGGGATCGAATATTTTTTCTTTGGTTTTGGCATCCATCCCTATCCCGGTGTCGCTGATGGTCAACCTGACGCAATGGCCAGAAAGGGAGTTTAAATGAAACTGAGTATAATCCCCATCTAAATAAATATTTTTGGTTTCTATCGTGATCTTTCCACCAAGAGGCATTGCATCACGCGCGTTCACAATAAGGTTCATCAAAATCTGTTGAATATAACTCTTATCATTATTAATAAATTTGAGATCAGGTTCCAAAAAAGTTTTCAAAACAATATCTTCACCAATAATTCGTTGCATCATATTTATCATGTCAATAATAATTTCGTTTATGTTGATATTTGAATATTTGACCGTGGACTTTCGAGTAAAGAGTTGAAGTTGAGACGTAAGTAAGGCGGCTCCTTTAGCGGCTTTATTAATTTCTGAGATGTATTTATAGATAGGACTATCTTGATCTACTTGTGTTCCCATTAATTGGCAAGAACCGAAAATAACCGTCAGAAAATTATTGAAATCATGAGTTACACCGGCTGCCAGGCGGCCGACAGCTTCCATCTTTTGAGATTGCCTGAATTGTTCTTCTAATTTTTTTTGTTTGGTTACATCACGATTACTTGAGATTTTTCCAGCGTATTTTCCATCCGATAAATAAATATTCTGACAGATATGATTGACCCATTTCTCGTCTCCCTGCTTGGTACAAATCCTAAATTCAAGATTGGTTGTATCTTTAGTTTCAAAATCGATTTGAAAATGATCGACCATATTCTCATAATCATCAGGATGAATAATTTGGGTGATGAGATCCGGATCATTGAAAAAATCATCGCAGCTATAACCGGTAATATGTTCGCAGGAAGGAGAAACATAAATCAGCTTTCTATCTTGGCCTATCCAATAGATCCAATCATAATTAAACTCCGATATCATATGATAAGTTTCTTCACTTTTTTGAATGGCCTCCTCATATTTTTTTTGGCGAGTGATGTCATTGATCACCCATACCATATGCCTTGGTTCTCCAAATTGATCGTCCAGCAAAGATGCTTTAAGATCGAGCCACAAAACTTGATTTTGTGCGTTGATACATAACGTTTCTTTTTGAAAGCAAGATATCTCTTTATTAAAAAGTTTGTTTAAAAACTGACTGTCGTGCCGGATCATGTCTTCATAAATAATTTCATAAAAACGCAGCTTGGCGATTTCTGTATTGTCATACCCCAACATTTTTTTGAATTTCGGATTGATTTCCATGCATTCAAAATCCGTGCTGACCCAAGCCATGCCCACAGGTGACTGTTCAAATAGGATGTGATAAGTGTTCTCTTGACTTTTCATTTATCGATAAACACCCTTTTTATTCGCCTGCATTAGCTAGACACTCTTTTTCCTCTTCACTGAACGCGCTGTCCAAATTCAGCAGCATGATCAATCGCTCTTCGACCTGGCCCATCCCGGATATGAAATCAGAATTGACCGCCGTACCCATGTGAGGAGGCGGTGAGACCTGATCATCATCAATCGAACGCACTTCTGTAACGGAATCGACAATTAAACCGATAATCCGTTTATCAATTTCTACTACAACAATGCGCTTTGATTCATCCATTTGATTTTCTGGAATGTTGAATCGCTTGCGCAAATCAATGACAGGGATGACACGCCCTCGGAGATTTAATACCCCCTCGACAAAATCGGCACTTTGTGGAATTCGGGTTAACGTGGAATACCGAATTATTTCCTGCACTCGTAAAATTGGAATTCCATATTCTTCTCCGGCCAGCATGAAGCATACAAATTGTCTGACGTCCTGCATGGCAATGTTGGATTCATTCATTGTCTTTTACTCCGTTATCTTCAACTTAATTGGAACAAACAGAAATATAGGAATGTAATTCATTCTATAGTCAGAACTATCCCCACTTTCTCCAATTTGAGTTCTTTTTTAGAATGCGTGACCCTAGTGATATGTTGAAACAGATTGTTGAACAAAAAAAACAAGAAATAGTATCCAGGCGCTTTAGCAATGACTATACCAATTTTGTGGATTGATTCTCGGATTCTTCTTGATTGGACAAAACCAGCAGAGAAAGGATTATTATATACAATTTGTCGTTCAATGAATCGAACTAAAGTATTTTAAAAGCAGGACATAAAAAAAAGACGGGATAGGAGGGATTTCACAAAAGTATAAAGTTTACTATTCATATAAATATAATTTCTTTTTGCTACAATCAAACACTTCCGCTACAAGTTGATTCTACCATGTAGCACTGGTCGTTCATTTATTTTCTGGAGTTATTGATTAAACAACGTGAGGTATTCGGCCAACCCCCTATTCCCCTAAAAAAAAGTTGGCGTGCGATTGATCTATCCATATCAGGCTTCGTAAATATCCCCTATGATCCGATCCCCCTCGTCCCGTGCATTTTCGATCACTTCAGCCAGTTCTTCCCATCCATTCACAATATCCTCATTTTCAGCGGAGGTACGCAAATCATCAGCCTTCTCTTGGCAATTCTCGCTGAGAACCTCCAAAATATCGACAACATTGTTCGGTGAGCGATCGATAAATCCAGCGACAATCTCTCGCATTTCTTCAGTATCCAACTTATTTCCAATTTCATAATTATTTAACATTATTGTCCTCCAAAATAGGCACAAGATAATCGTAACAAATTGCCAATCGCTTCAATATAAAATACCCCTTCTATCAAAAAAACAAATAATGATTTTTGAGATATTTTTCCCCCTGTTCGGGAATCTCGATAGCTCTTTTTAAACCTTGGATCAGTTTAACCGGGCTTGTATCTAGATTCATATGCCTGAACGATGATTGAATAGAATGAAATGCCGTCTCAAATATTTCTCCAATGATAGGATCGAACTGAATGATCTCCTTCTCCCCTTCCCGTATCTTTTGACAGGTTATCTCATCTATGGAATTATGAGCCTGGCAATTAATCGGCCTGACAAAATAGATGATACAATGGTTATTTTCCAGCAAAGGACACCAGGCAAAATCATATATTATATTGTTCGGCGATTGGTCTTTATGTTTTATATAAGAATCTATCTTTTTTTTCAAAGCGTGTACGGTTACTGCATCCAGATATTTAAGAATATATTCTGCGATCAACACAATTTCATAAGCTCGGGCGGTAACAGGCAGGTTACAGCACCAGGTACAACCTGAATGGCAGGCAATACGCGAAACCTCACTTTTTTCCTTCAATGTTTCTATGATAAGATCCACACTTGAATAGCAGCAACTCAATGTCCTGACAAAAGTTTCTGGGGTTTTGTCACCATCGAGTTTTGTGATCTCCGCTTCTATCCTTTCACATATTTTTTGCTTGGTTAGTTGAGATAACATTGTGTGAGTAGTTTCAAACGTTTTATGGTATACATGTTTTCTTTATTGGATTTATGTTTGAATCAATATCATTATGATCACAATGAATCCCAAAAAACATCATATTATTTAAAAGACCATAATTAAAGAATAATAATTCCATAATTCGCTTTTCTTAAATCCGCACCGTCTAAATTTGAACGCCGTAAATTAATCCCATGAATGTTTGCACCGGTAAACTTTGCGAAACGCAAATCACTACTCTCAAAATTGGCATTCTGGAGCTGGCCTCCTCTGAAGTCCGTGAATTGAAGATTGGATTTGACCAATTTGGCATCCTTCAGCTCCGCACTGATCATATTGCACCGCTCCATATTGGCCGATTCACCAATGGCATTATTTAAGTTGGCTTGTTCAAACACGGTGTCATGAAAATCGGTTTTTTGAAAATGTGAATTTTGGAGATTGGCTCCAATAAGATTGGCCTCGATGATGGTCGAATGGTTCAAAACAGCCGCTTCCAGATTCGCTTCCTGAAGATCGGCATTGTTTAAATTGGACGACTCCAATCTGGCGTGTTTCAAATTGGCATTACGCAGAGTGGCATTCCCCAAATTTGTACCGCTGAGATCGGCTCCTTCCAGATTCGCTTGAGACAAATTGGAACCACTCAAATCCATCCCCGAAATAACATAATTTCTCAAATCCACATTTTGTAGATTCGCTTTATTCAATTTCGCCTTATGGCCAACTTTCCCCTTACTGCGAATCCAATTACGATGGTCTTCTACAATCTTCTTCAAGTCATTACCAGAGACTTTGCGTAAAACAGTGCCTGAACGACCGAAAAAATAACTTATCCATTTTTGCAACACGTTTTTCTCTTGTTTCAGTGCCATGAAACTATCAAAAAGTACTTTAATCATTTTTGTCTCTAAACATTCCAATTCGGATTTATTGTGTCAATTAGCTAATGTACCTGTTTTTTCTTATTCATTAAATAGCCTTTCATAAAAAACACGGATTGTTAAGAGGTTTTTTGCTTTGAATATAGAAATTTTTGATTTTTAATCGATAAACCAAGGTAATATAATATTTTTAAACACAATACATTCCTAAAATATAGACCCTTGGCACAATATATATTTAAATTTATTCTGATGTTAAAATTGAGATTCCAAAAAAAGAGTTAACTTTTCGTTACCTTCAAAGGAGTAAAACTATGAAGTTACACCGGCGTTGTTTTATAAAAACCTCGATGGGTGGGATGCTGCTGCCATTAACATCTGGTAAAACCATTCAATCTGCTCTATCCAAGCCAAATAGTGCTGAATTAATCAAAGCCGCCGAAAAACCCGTGCTTAAAAAAGAATTCTTTTCCTCCCCTGTGAAAATTGCCTCTATCGATTTACTGATCAATCAAAATCAGTATATTGTCCGCGCAGAATCTACTGACGGAGCTATTGGTCACGCCGTTTCAAACAACGCACGCATGAAATTTCTTTACCCGATTCTTATTCAACGGGTGATTCCTTATTTCATTGGCAAGGACGCAAGGGAATTAGATTCTTTAATCGACAGAATCTTCGTCTACCAAAGCAATTACAAATTGCAGGGGCTGGCATTTTGGGTCTGTGTGGCCTCGGTTGAATTTGCTTTACTTGATCTCCTGGGCCAAATTTCCGTGCAGTCAGTTGGCAATCTTGTCGGTAAAATAACCCGCAAGAATATACATATGTATAGGGCAAGCGGTAACCGGGGAAATACAGCAGAACAGGAGGTGAAAGTACTTCAGAAATTGGTTAAAGATACAGGTGCTAAAGCCATTAAATTCAAAGTTGGAGGACGAATGAGCAAAGACGCCGATTCACTGCCCGGCCGTTCCGAAAAATTGATCCCACTGGCACGTGAAGTCCTTGGTGATGATATAACCATCTATGTCGATTCCAATGGTTCTTATGGCGTCGAAAAATCAATCGAAATCGGCAGGCTATGCGAGAAGAATAATATAGGATTTTTCGAAGAACCATGCCCATTTGATCATTTATGGGAAACCAAAAAGATAGCCGACGCCTTGACAGTTCCAATTGCCGGAGGTGAGCAGGAGAGCAGCCAAAGACGATTCAGGTGGATGATTAATAACAACGCCGTGCAGATCGTCCAACCGGATTTGTTTTATTATGGCGGATTTGTGCGCGCCATCCGTGTCGCCCGAATGGCCGAGGAGGCAGGTATGATTTGCATCCCTCACATGAGCGGCACAACTTTAGGCTACCTTTATGTCCTCCATTTTGCCTCTTGTGTACCCAACGCGGGCAAATATATGGAATACAAAGGTAAAAACGATAGAATCCCTTATACATGTGATACATCCACGTTGGAATGCAAAAACGGAATCGTTCGGGTTCCGGCCGGGCCGGGATTGGGAATAAAAATTGATCCTGAATTTATTAAAAACTCGGATAAAGTTAAATCTTAACTCAATTAAGGTATCATAAATTATTGCTACTAGTTAGATTCATACGTAAACTGATTGGCACTTCAAGTCCATGGGGTAACATAAGGCTTTCGTCCGCTAATATTTGTCTGGTGGGACCGTCCGCAACTACACAACCATCATCGAAAACAACCACACGATCGCATGTTTCCAAAACAAATTCGAGATCGTGAGTGGAAATGATACGGGTAATTGAAAATCCCTCAAGTATCTGTATCAATTCCCGCCGTCCACGTGGGTCTAAATCACTTGAAGGCTCATCCAAAAGTAGGACTTGGGGATTCATCGCCAATATTCCAGCGATTGAAACACGCCGTTTCTCACCGCCGGAAAGATGAAAAGGCAGCCTGGGCTTAAAATCGCTGGTTAATCCGACTCGGTTCATCGCTTTATCAACACGTTCATTAATTTCTTCTGTAGATAATCCTAAATTCAAAGGACCGAAAGCGATATCTTCCTCCACACTGGCATTAAAAATCTGGTCATCCGTATTTTGAAACACAATGCCTAACTTCTGATGAACCTCTCTTCTTCCTTTGGCATTATTAAGGTTGCAACCAGCAACGGCAACCGCCCCTTCGAATTTATCGATCACTCCTGAAAGAACAAGGAAAAAAGTGGTTTTCCCCGCCCCATTTGGACCGACCAATCCAATCCGTTCACCATGCTGAACATGCAGCGATATATCTCTTAAAGCAATGTGCCCATCCGGGTATTTAAACGTCAAATGATCCACTTCAATTAGACAGGACAATGCGATATTTTCTCCCTCTGAATCAATTTAATTTTACAAGTTCGGTCAGAATTGATTGGTTATCCTTCAAATAATTTGCAAAGAATTATTCCTTATCATATTTTTTTAATAATGTAACCATCTTTTCTTGAAACTCTCCGAGTGAATTAGCCAAAACGGATTGCTTGAGCAATTGATCTAAAATTGTCGTGTTTTCAATTTGATGTAAATGGTCAACAATCTGAGAGGGGATTTCACCAAAACGAGTTGATAAAATCTCGATTATACTCTTATACAAACCTTTTTGCTCTCCTTTTTGCTCTCCTTTTTGCTCCCCTTTCTGCTCTCCTTCCTGAAATCCTTGTTGGATAAGTTGTTCGGCTATCGTTGGCATAATATTTTCACCTGCACTTTCGAATAATGCTTGAACACTGGTATTTAAATCTTCATACGATATTTTTTCTGTGCTGCTTAAAATATATATTACAACCGTCTCCAATATTTCGCCAATATTTTTCGCTTCCCCTAATTTCCGCAGCAGTTCAAAAATTTCTCTGAGTTTATATTTTAACTCACGGCTGTAAATATGTTTCATTAACAGCAAAGCCGCCCGCAAAAATAATTCACCTTGAATATCATCGTCCTCGTAATCGCCAAGGTTATAAAACAAGTATTCAAAAACTGGTAAAAATGGCTTAATTTCCTGTATATCCGGGAATAAATCTTCAAATTTGGTGGAAACGTTCCAGGTTTGCTCTCCGTGATAAACAACGATAGGGATGATCAAGCGTAGACCACCGGATTTGGATTTCTTTAAATCTTTCTCCCAAATTCGAACCATATAACGCAAGAGATGGAATGCCATCATCGGTTCAGTATAACTTTTATGTTCAAAAAGAATATAGACATATATGCTATTCTTGGGTATAGCAGGCGTCCCCGCCTGTGTCTTTTGGCAAACGGGGACGCTTGCTTTACCCTTATGCTGGTTGATATCCTCACCCTGATTGTTTTTATCTTTTAATTGCACTTCAAAAAGCAAATCAGAAAAATGTTCCTGCAAATATTGATCTGTAAAAGAATCTTTGGAGGTTATTATCGATTGAGGATCGATGAGCTGGGCAATTTCTTCAGGAAGATAATTTTTAAAAAAATCACAAGCTACCTCGGGGCGGGAAAAGACCTCTTTGAAAAATTTATCGTGAGGATTTGATAGGTCAATTGTCATTGATTTTTACTCTTTGTGATGGTTATTATAATTCTAAATACAATAATAAAATAGTTCAATATCAGCATTACAGGAGTCCCAATATGCGTTCGATGTTCCTTGAAAAACAAGCCGAGATAGATTCTTCTCCGTTAAAAATGACCGAGATACCCGCTCATGAACCCTCAGTACACCAGATACGGCTGCGAGTACATGTATGTGGAGTTTGCCTGACTGATCTCCATGTAGTTGAGGGAGACCTGCCTTTTCACGGTCCGGTTATTCCTGGCCACCAGGCAGTCGGTACTGTGGACGCTGTCGGAGAACAGATCACTCGTTACAAAATTGGTGATTTGGTTGGAGTCGCATGGCTTCATCAAACTTGCGGCCATTGCCGCTATTGCAAAAAAGATTCTGAAAACCTTTGCGAGAATGCGCTTTTCACCGGCTATGATGTAAACGGCGGTTTCGCTGAATATCTTGTTGCTCCGGAAGATTTTACTTATCCTATTCCTGCAACGCTCAATTCTCGCGATACAGCCCCACTTTTATGCGCAGGCATTATTGGATACCGTGCTTTCAAAATCAGCGGGGCGAAAAAAGGTGACCGGTTGGGAATGTACGGCTTCGGCGCTTCGGCTCACATAACCATCCAAATAGCCAGGCAACTGGGATGTGAAGTGTATGTCTTCACACGAAGCCAGGAACACCGAAAACTCGCCAAACAATTAGGAGCGGTCTGGGCGGGTGGGGCGGAAGATAATCCACCGGAAAAAATGGATGCCTCTATTATCTTTGCTCCAGCCGGATATCTCATCCCTGAATCATTGCGCGTTCTCGAACGTGGCGGGAAAGTCGCCCTGGCTGGTATCCATATGTCTCCTACACCCGAATTAAGATACCAGGATCACCTCTATTATGAACGATGCATTCAAAGTGTAACCAATAACACTCGTGAAGACGGTAACAACCTTCTTCAAGTCGCTGGAGAAATCCCTGTCAAAACTCACACAGAACTTTTTCAGCTGGAAGAAGCCAATGAAGTGTTGCAGAAATTGAAGCGGGGGCAAATCAATGGCGCCGCAGTGCTCGACATCGGCTCTAAAACCTGATTGACTATTATTCAAAGATAATTGAATACAAATAGGAGTTTCTAATCATGGCAATAAAAACAATATGTTTACTGGTAATTATCTCCATCCTGTTTCCTATGGATTCTTTTTGCGAAACGATACGAATCAACGAAGTACTGACAGTCATTCATGGCCCGGTAAATGGAGCAATTTTGGAAAAGAATAAGAGCAAACTGGCAATATACGGTGATCCGCGCCAAGCCCCTGCAGAGGTGGATAAGGTTCTCTTTACCCATCACCGCCGTGATGCCGCATGGGCTGGACAGATCCAGGTAAAAAATGGTGCCAAAGCCGTGGTTCCGAAGGCTGAAGCCGATCTGTTCAATAATGTGAATGAATTCTGGCCGGAATTCACTCACAAACGTTTTCACGACACGCAACAACAAACAACCAAAATCCTTACTACCCCAATTCCATTCAGTCAAACCGTTGAAGATGGTGAAGCATTAACCTGGCAGGATATCCCCATCCAAGTTTTAAGTACTCCCGGTTATACACGTGGAGCGGTGAGTTATGTAATTGAAATCCAAGGGGAAACGATCGCGTTTGTAGGTGATTTGATTTACGGCCCCGACAAACTTTTTGATTGGTATAGCCTGCAAGACCGCATTCCTGAAACCAAAATCGGAGGCTATCACGGATATGCAGCACGAACAGCACAACTTATTTCCAGCCTGAAAAAAATAATGGAACTGAAACCTGATTTGTTAATACCATCACGCGGACCTGTGATCAATGATGTACAAAATAACATAACCCAGCTGATCCAAAAATTGCAAAAAGCCTATAAAAATTATTTGTCTATCGATGCCCTTCGCTGGTATTTCGGTGATGAGCATATCCAAGCAAAAGCAGAAAGAGTCCTCGGACCTTCAGCAGAAATCGATTGGATGCCGATGGCAGAAACGCTTCATGAGAATCCCCCTTCTTGGATAATCCCCATCGCTAATTCAAGGCTAATTCTCTCTGAAGACGGTTCAGGTTTTTTGGTCGACTGCGGCGGCCAACGAATTATTGATAAAGTGAATCAATTAAAAGAAGAAGGCACACTGAAGTCTTTGGATGGTTTGTTTATCACACACTATCATCATGATCACACTGATCATGTTATGCCTCTTGTCGAAAAGTACGATTGTCCGGTTTATTCCAGTTGGAAATGCCAGGATATTCTTGAGAATCCAGGCAAGTACCGCTTACCGTGCCTCACACCCAATCCAATAAAGAAAGTGAGAGGAATGCCCGAGGGCAGTTCGATTAATTGGAAGGAATTCAAGTTGACTTTTTTCTACTTCCCTGGTCAGACCATTTTACATGACGCCATGCTTGTTGAAAAAGATAACGGTGAAAAAATATTTTTCATCGGTGATTCGTTTACCCCTGCCGGTATCGATGATTACTGTCTCTTAAACCGCAATCTTCTCCATCCTGGAAAAGGATACTTTTACTGCCTGAATTTTTTACAAGAAATGGAGCAGGATTATTTGCTGATCAATCAACATGTAGTTCCAACTTTTCGATTTTCACGTGATCAAATGGATCATATGATCGATGCATTAAAAAAGCGTATAGTACTGCTGCGTGATTTATTTCCCTGGAATGACCCCAATTATGGCATCGATGAAGGGTGGGCGAGATTTTATCCATACGGCCAGACGCTCAAGAAGGGGGAGAAAGCGGATTTAAGCCTCAAGATTTGGAATCACTCACCCAATGAGCAAACTTTTAAGGTTCGTTTAAACCTACCGGCAGGTTGGACAACAGCTGAGAAACAAATCTCTTTTGGTGTACCTTCTTTGCGTTGGGCGGAAGCTCAATTCCACTCCATCGCTCCTCCAGCAGACACAAAACCCGGCACGTATGTCATCACAGCCGGCATCCAATTTAATGAATGGGATTTGCGCCATTGGACAGAGGCTTTGATTACAATCGAATAAAATCTATTTCCAATATTTTTGTACAAAAAAATGAAAGGCTTCACGCCGTTCTTTTGGAAAATCATCCGGCTGGGTTAAAACAGCATTTTGTAAAGCATTGACGCATTGACAGGTGTTTTCATCACGGCTTCGTGGAATTTTTGGAATGGCAGTTTTTATAAGCTGCTTTAAATTCTCCGAATTCTTTTTCAGGTTATTGAGGACCATTTCTATTTCAACATCCTCCTCATGCCAGCAATCGTAATCGGTAACTGCCGCCACAATGCTGTAACATATTTCCGCTTCACGCGCAAGTTTGGCTTCAGGCAAAGCGGTCATACCAATTAAATCCGCTCCCCAACTGCGATATAGTTTGGATTCAGCGCGAGTTGAAAATGCCGGGCCTTCCATACAGACATATACGCCTTTCTCATGGACAGGAATTTGACACTCACGGCAGGATTCAATCAGCACATCACGCAGGGGCGAACAAAAGGGGTCTGCAAACCCGACATGAACAGCGATGGGATGAAAGAAAGAACTTTCACGATTCCGCGTCCGGTCGATAATTTGATCGGGCACCACAAACTCCAACGGTTTCATTTCCAATTGCAGACTGCCTACAGCATTGACCGAAATAATCCACTCCACCCCCATCTTTTTCATGGCGTAAATATTGGCAGCATACGGAACATTGGTTGGATTATATTTGTGTGTACAACCATGACGTGGTAAAAAAACCAGTTCACGCCCTTCGTAATTTCCCAATCGGAGATGATCCGAAGGCGAACCATACGGTGTCCACAAATCCACTTCGTCATGATAATCCACTCCTTCTAAATTATATACTCCTGACCCTCCTATTATTCCAATTCGCGCTTCTGTCATTCTCTCTTCCTTTCTTATTGCTGGATTTGTTAATTACATATAATACGTCAAATTCTTTTTTCTGATCATCGAATTAAAAAACGGATAAGGGTTCCTATAACTCCAATTTAAGGTATTTTCAAGGATAATAGAGAGCGAAACCTGAATAATAAATGGGAAGACTGCTGTCTCTGCCGGTTTTCAAAAAAGTCGGCTACCATAAATTCAGTGACTAAAGTGGTTAAAATCGCATACAAAATATTATTGATACTTTCAACGGTGAATAAGTCCATGATCAGAAGTATGACAGGTTATTGCAGTTTGCGTGAAGCGCTGGAAGATGGAAATATCATCCTTGAGATGAAGGCTTTGAATCATAAAGGGTTTGATGTTCATTTTCACGCCCCACGTATGTTATCCATGTTGGAAATGCCTACACGGGAATGCATCCAGCAGAATGTTCGAAGAGGACGCCTGGAGGTGTACCTGCGCGGGGACGGCCTTTTACCCACTGAAGAAGAAATACGCCCGAATGTGGGAAACGCCCAAAAATATATACAGGCAGCCGAAACCATAGCCACGCAGCTCAACATTGTCTTTCAACCCAATGTTGAATTTTTACTGACTTTGGAAGGAGTGTTAGACGTTGAAGAGCAGGACCTTCCTTTCGATGAAACTTGGAAAAGGTTTGAACCAATTGTTAATAAAGCCCTCTCTCGTGTCTTGTCCATGAAAGTGAGTGAAGGAGAAAAATTGAAGAGGGAGTTGGAAACTCTTCTTGACAGTCTCACACAATTCAATTCAAAAATTGAACAATTACGCCAAGGCGTTGTTCAAGATTTTCAGGATAAAATGTTGGATCGAATCGCCGAATGGAACAAACAAATCGATCTGGATGAAAATCGGGTTATGCAGGAAGTGGCCTTTTATGTCGACCGTTCTGATATCCAGGAAGAAATCGTCCGTTTATACAGTCATCTCAGCCAATTTAAAGAAATGCTTAATGAAAATTCAAGCGATAAGCCCTACAAAGCTGTTGGAAGGCGTTTGGATTTTCTATGTCAAGAAATGTTCCGTGAAATCAATACTATGGGGTCCAAAAGCACTTCAACCGATGTGGTCAAAATCGTGCTGGAAATGAAAAGCACCGTGGATCAAATCCGCGAACAAGTCCAAAACGTGGAATAGAATCTTAATATTGACGTTCTATACTCTAAATCGATGCCTTATTTAACAGCTCGTAGACGGTTCTTAATTACCGCTCCACT
>CAZXSQ010000015.1:26143-29069 GCA_964643335.1 uncultured bacterium | reverse complement strand
CGTTGGTGGAACTGGTTTGAAAGTATCGCTCAGCAATCGCGAAGAGCCGTCGTTAAGCCAATTAGTGGAAGGCTACAATTCAGTCCGGACATTCTCTGAAGAGCAGCAACAGGCTTTCATCAAGGAATATAAGAAGAACCAAGCGAAACAGAATAAAGAGAAAGAAACCGAATATAAAGGCGAGAAAGAGTACCGTACGCCGCGCGGCTATGACAGCCGGCTTGATCACTTGAAAGTCTTCTTCGATGCCATGTGCGGTAAAGACGAAGTGGTTGAAGACGCGGTCTTCGGTTTGCGCGCGGCTGCTCCGGCGCTGCTGGCGAACAAATGTTATCTGGATGATAAAATCTATTACTGGGATCCGGATACGATGCGGCTGGTGGGGTGATGAAGTATACATTATTGGAAAAGGACGGTTGATTTATGAGTGAGGTGAAAGTGGAAAATCGGAAATATCTTAATGATTCGCAGATTGAAATTGTGAAGGACTCCATATCTCGAGGTAATGTTCAGCATGTGTTGTTTGATTTTGATGGAACCATCTCTTTGATTCGAGAAGGCTGGCAGCAGGTCATGATCCCGATGGGTGTCGAGTTTTTGAAGGAGACGGGGACGGATGAAAGCGATGATGAGCTTTATCAAGTGGTTGAAGAATTTGTTACGCGGCTTACCGGTAAGCAGACGATCTACCAGATGATTGAATTGGCCAATGAAGTAGAGAAGCGTGGTGGAAAAGCCAAAGAGGCTTTGGAATATAAACATATTTATCTCGACCGGTTATGGCAGCGAATCAAAGACCGGGTAAATGGACTGAAGGAGGGGCGGTTGGAGCCGAAGGATTTCGTTGTTCCCGGTGCTTATGAGTTGCTGGAGGCTATAAAATCGACGGGGGTCAACATGTATCTCGCTAGTGGAACCGATTTGCCTTATGTTCAGGATGAAGCATCGGTTCTGAACGTCTCTCATTATTTTGAGAACCATATTTATGGGGCGTTGGATAACTACAAAGATTTTTCGAAGCGGATGATTATCCAAAAAATCATCAAAGACAACAATCTCTCTGGCCCACAGCTGCTGACGTTCGGCGATGGGTATGTGGAAATCGAAGACACCAAGTCGGTTGATGGAATAGCCGTCGGAGTAGCTAGCGATGAAGTTGGAAAAACGAATGTAGACGAATGGAAGCGGAACCGCCTGATCCAAGCGAATGCGGATATGATCATTCCGCATTTTCGTGAATACAGCAAAATTATTTCATACTTATTTAACGAGGACTAATCGTGCCATTTCCAACTTTTGATCGTTCCAAACTCATTATAAAACCATTGAGTGAGCGCATCCATGATTTGGATTTGTCTGTTATGCTTCCAATCGATGCGCCTCAACCAGAATTTACGCATGAAGCAATTCCCAAACTCGCCGAGGCTATTATCAATGCGCGGGACAACCAGCGGGCGGTTATTTTGTCCATGGGTGCGCATGTTATTCGTTCTGGGGTGTCGCGCTACATTATTGGTTTGATTTCAAATGGTATCATTACCCACATCGCTATGAATGGCGCCGGGCCGATTCATGATTTTGAATTTGCCTTGATCGGCCAGACGACGGAAAGCGTCGAGCGGTATATCAAAACAGGTGAATTTGGGTTATGGCAAGAAACCGGGCGTATCAATGAAGCCATCAAGCAAGGCGCGCAGGATGGGATTGGTTTAGGTGAAGCCATTGGACGGATGATTGAAGAGGAGTCCTTCCCCCACAAGGATGTAAGTATTTTGGCTGCGTGTTACAGGTACTCACTGCCGGCAACGGTTCATGTGGGAGTGGGCTATGACATCATTCATGAGCATCCGAATTGTGATGGGGCCGCGTTGGGGGCAATGTCATACACAGACTTTTTGATTATGGCGCATTCCGTCATGAATTTAGAGAATGGCGTTTTTTTGAATTTCGGTTCAGCGGTGATGGGGCCGGAAGTATATTTAAAAGCGCTTTCAATGGCACGAAATGTAGCCCGGCAGGAAGGACGGGAAATTTGTCACTTTATGACCGGTGTGTTCGATTTGTTTCCACTTCCGGAAAGTTACAGAGACGAAGCCTCGAAAAACGACTCCCAATATTATTACCGGCCATGGAAAACAATTCTGGTCAGAACGGTCAAGGACGGGGGCGAAAGCCATTATATTCAGGGGCGGCATCGGGATACATTTCCTGTTCTTTATCATGAGATCATTAAGAAGTTGATGGGTTAGATTATGAACGAAGAGACTTTGCAAGCGATACTGGAACGGTTTCCGGAACAGCGGATTGTGGTTTTTGGGGACTTTTTTCTGGATCGATATTTGGAAATCGATCCTGATCTCCATGAAATCTCTATCGAGACCGGCTTGACTGCATATCAGATTATCGGGAAGCGTCCTCAACCCGGAGCGGCTGGAACCGTTTGCAACAATCTGAGAGCATTGGGGATCGGTGAGATTATCGCTTTGAGTGTCATTGGGGATGATGGGGAAGGGTATGAATTGCAGAAAGCTTTGAAGATGCGGGATGTCGATACGTCTCATCTTATTGTGTCTGCTGAGCGGTTCACGCCCGCCTATATCAAGCCAATGCTACAAGTCGAAAAAGGAGAAGAGGAGATCGAGCGGCAGGACATCAAAAACAGATCGCCGCTTTCTGTTGACTTGGAAGAGTCATTAAAAGGCCATCTGGAAGGGCTTGCCCCTAAAGTCAACGCCATCATTATTGCGGATCAGGTGCAGGAACGGAATTGTGGGGTGGTGACGGATAACCTGCGGGATTTTATTGCCGGCTTGGCAATGCGTTATCCGGATACAATTTATTTCACCGATTCGAGAGAGCGGATCGGCGAGTTTAAAAATGTTGTCGTCAAACCCAACCGTTATGAAACAGTCATGGCTGTTCAACC
>CAZXSQ010000015.1:17721-26133 GCA_964643335.1 uncultured bacterium | reverse complement strand
AGAGGATCCGCCTACTGATTTCGCCATTGAAAGCGCTGCTCGATTAATGAACCGAACCGGTAAACCTGTTTTTTTAACATTGGACAAAGAAGGAATCTGTCCGGTTACAGAAAATGGAAACATCAAAATACCCTGTCCACCTGTTACGGGGCCGATCGATATCGTCGGGGCAGGGGATAGTGTTACAGCGGGTATTGTCTCGGCGTTGACTTCAGGTGCATCGGAAGTTCACGCTGCGATTGTGGGGAATCTGGTTGCCTCCATCACCATCCGGCAGCTAGGTACTACGGGCACGGCGTCACCAGAGCAGATTTTGGAAGCGTGGAGAAATAATGAAGAATTGTATGGTGGTTTTGTTTGATTTGTGCAATAATTATTGTGTGGAGATTATTTATGCAGAAAGTAACAGACGTTAAAGTACATGATGACTATCGCCTGGAACTGAAATTTGATGATGGTGTACAAGGTATTGTTGAACTATCCCACCTGGTAGGCAAAGGTGTTTTTAATGCCTGGCGAGATTATGAATTTTTCAAACATGTTGAAATTGGTACGTCCGGTGAACTTGTTTGGGGGGGGCAAATTGATCTTTGTCCTGATTCTTTGTATCTTCGAGTGACTGGTAAAAAACCTGAGGATATTTTTCCCAAGTTGCGAAAAGAAGAGACGATTCATGCCTGAAGTAAGCCGGTTTTTCGGGATTATCATAAAGATGTTCTTCAATGATCACAATCCTCCACACTTTCATGTGGAATATGGTGATTATGAAGCACTTATCGATATACACAGATTATCTGTTTTTGCGGGACATTTACCACCGCGCGTATTGGGATTGACAATTGAATGGGCAAATCTACACCATGGAGAGCTCATTGATAACTGGAAAAGAGTGGAGGAAATGGAACCTTTAAATAAAATTGCTCCTCTAGAATAATAAATAATAAGACTGTGTATTTTTCCTTAATTTAAATGGAAATCTTTTTAAAGTAAAAAAATAACTGGAAATTCTCAGATTATATATTTAATTTTTTATTTTGAAATTCGGCATTTACCTTGATCTGTGAGCGAATATGTACCACGATTTTCTCGTCTGAGATCACCTTTTTTCACTAGATTAACAAGAAAACTTCTTACTTCATGCTGGTAAGCTGGACGGCCACCATAAATTGTATCTCGCAGCTGTTCCTCAGTGAGTTTGATAAGATCATCACTTTCCAGAGCAGTATAAATCTGTGTCGTGGATGCGGTTCCACACCGATGATTGATGATTCTTAATAAAACATCTTCCCATGTCTTCATAGAATTTCCTCTTATTAGAAATACTTTGTATAAAGATTCACATTGAAATAAATACTGAATTTTTTAGTAGATATCTATTTCAAACCAAGTTTATATTCGCTAAACATCAATCATGATATCTAATAAATGTATTTTCATCTACAGAACCGCTGTTGGACTAATATCTCAGTATTCGAGCGTATTCTGACTATCAGATCAATACGTTCTTTCCATAAACCGACTATAGCCGTTTAACGAAGCGCTTTTAATAAGTCTCTGCCAGTAACAGATTTATGCTGAATTACTTGAATGAACGATTCTTTGAATTCATCACTCATTTCTTTATCTTGGTTTCATCATCTCATATTATATATAGAAATCCAAATTAAAAATATTCTTTTTTGCCAAATTTTATAATGAACATATTAATTATCATTTTCCAGTAATTTGCCCTAGCAGGATATCGGGGATAGAGTTTCACGAGTGGCTTAAAAAATATTTGAACAGCCAATCGATCCGCCCGCGTTTGACGTAGTACATTCCGGAAAATTTCATGATCTCTCTCATTTTTTGGCGGTAGTCGGGTTTGTAGCAATGGGTGGGGCATTCTTTGCATTTGGGTTTGGGATCGTAGGGGCACTTTTCCCGGCGAGTGCGGGCGTATTCCAGAAAATCCCGGCACTCGTTGCAGAGTTGGTTTTCCGGTTGATGGTGATAGCGGCAGTAGACTTGTGTAAACTTCTCAATAATTTTTAAATCCTTCTTCAGCACATCAGGATCGACAGGTTTATTTCTTTTTCGCAACTTCATTGGTTGCGTTTTGGATTGATGAGAATTGTTTTTGGATTTAAGAAACCCCGCCAGCATGTTTTACTCCTTTTATGCGTGTTGAAGCGATGAATGTTTATCATCTGCCAATTGATCGACAGTAACCGACTCGAAATAATACCGAATCAAATCATTCACCTGACCGGCCATATCACCGAGAATACAACTCTCACGCTGACAGGTTGCATGATGCAGCAGGCAGTTTGAAGGTTGAAAAGGGCCTTCAACAGCCTCATAGATGTCACGAAGCCGAATCTCAGCGGCTGGTTTATGCAGTGAAATACCGCCTTTGGGTCCTCGAACAGATTTGATCAGCCCTGCTTTCGCCAGCCGTTGGTGCACTTTGTGCAAATGATGCGCAGACACCCCAAGCTGTGATGCGATATCCTGCGTGGTCAAATAGCCCTCCTCTTGACCAGCAAGGAGTCCCATCGAATGGAACGCGAGCGACACGGCTTCAGAGAGGCGAATGAAGTTTTGCATCGGATTAATTCAGCAATCAAGTATTTTGGTATTATAATACCATATATTGATCAAAAAGCGAGATTGTAGGATGGTTGAGAGAAACATAAGCATGGAAGGGGAAAACAGCACAGGTGGGTACCCTGTTTTACCTGTGTGCGGGGGAGATAAAGTGCAGGCGGGGACGCCGCTTTACCCGTGTGTTGAAAAGGAATATGATGTATTTTTAGCTATCTCAGTGAGATAATCAAAAAGCCTGCAATCCGCTATGGGGGACGGTGTTACTTGAATAGGGGTGGTGTGGCC
Organism: uncultured bacterium; assembly: GCA_964643335.1. Classification (GTDB taxonomy): domain Bacteria; phylum Hinthialibacterota; class Hinthialibacteria; order Hinthialibacterales; family Hinthialibacteraceae; genus CAZXSQ01. The sequence continues at coordinate 23,259 of CAZXSQ010000015.1, read as the reverse complement.
GGCAATCCGCGGAGGCGGTTCGCATTACAATTATCTTTGTTTAGGAGTTTTTTATGATGTTTCCAGTAAAACAATATTGTTTACCCAGCCGAATGGGTATCTATACGTTTGCATTTATCGTACTCAGTGTAATGAGTGTATGCGTTTTAACCGCACAGGCGGATGAGGGGTATGTACGGGAAATGCGGGATCAGGTTAAGATTTTTCATGACGGTTTGGAGATGGCGATTCATCACTCCGGGGAGGCTCTCGATAAACCTTATATTCACCCGTTATGGACACCGGATCGCAGGATAGTCACGTATGATGCTCCGGCGGATCATGTTCATCACCGGGCGCTTTCAGTAGGTTGGCCGGATGTATCAGGAACCGATTTTTGGGCGGAAATCTGGTCGCCTGAAGGCCGGCGCGGCAAGATCGCCACGAAAAATCTTGTGGTGGAAGAGTATCCAGATGGCTCCAGGCGGATCATCGAGTTTAACGACTGGGAACAAGAAAACGGTGCTGTTTTAATAAAAGGGGAGCATCGATGGACGTTCCACCCTCCGAAAGGGAATCTTTATCTTGTCGATCTCGATTTAAAATTGACCGCCATAGCCGATGAAGTGGTCTTCGGTTCGGATCCGGAAAAACCCAGACCTTATCATGGTTTAACGCTGAGGATTGGGCCTTGGTCAAATGTCCGGTATTACAATTCGGCAGGGAAAGAAGGGGGGCAGAATTGCCGTGGAGTCCCAGCCAAATGGTGTGCCGTCTCCGGAGATCAGCACGGCAGAGTATGCACAACCGCTATTTTAGATTCACCGAAGAACAGCAGTCATCCAGCACGGTTTTATGTACAAGATCGGGGGATGCAGTTTATTTCCAGTTCGCCGAATTATGGAGAGCCTAATGTTTTAGTGCAGGGGCAAACCTGGAATCTTAGCTATCGTGTCGTAGCAGCCGGAGCACCGGCGGAAGGTGAGAAATGGGATATTGATGTTCTCTGGAATGAATACGCTGATTCTTTAGATAAATAAATCTTCTATTGATTATTGTTACTTGAAAACAGATGGAAATCGAATTTCTTCGTCATTTTGGATTCAAAAACGAACATATTGATATCCTTAAAAAGAGTTATGGTCCCGAGCTGCTGTTATTGCAGGAGCGGATCATTCAAGAGGGTAGTCTGTTTCAAGGCCAAAGTCTGGTTGTCCGTGCTCCCACTTCTTCCGGTAAGACTTTTTTAGCCGAGGTCTTGTTTCTGTATCACACCTTGCAAAACAGAAATACGATTTTACTGGTTCCGACAAAAGCTCTGGCGAACCAGCGGTATCAACAAATAAAAGAACGGTATCAACCGCTCGGGTACGATATTATTCTATCTACACGAGACCATCCTTTTGACGATTCCCGAATACTCAAGGGCCGCTTTCACCTGGCAGTGGTTATTTATGAGAAGATGCGCTCGCTGCTGGCCATGAACGATGCATTTTGTGCATCGCTCGGTGCTTGTATTGTGGACGAGTTGCATTATGTTTACGATCCCGAGCGCGGGGCCGATTTGGAAATTTTGTTAACCCGTCTAAGGGAAGAGTCCCATCTGCAGATGCTGGGATTGTCGGCGTTGGTATCCGATGAAAGTACCGGTAAATGGCTGGGCGCTCAGATTCTAATCGATAACTATCGGCCAGTTGAGTTGAAACAAGGGGTGTTATGTGAAGGTAAATTTACCTTTAAGGAATTCAATTCCGGTAAAGAAGGAGAGGAGCCTTTTCCACTTGATCCGCTTGACGATGACGGGGAGGCGATGTTGGCAGCAGCGGATCATTTTGCCAGGAATGGAGAAACAACGCTGTTGTTCTGGCCAAGCCGGGAGCTTTGTTATAAGGCAGCGATGAAATTAGCGGACAGATACGATACTGATTTTAACAGGCACCAAAAATTTTTTGAGACTCTGGAACCTACCACGATTCGAACCGAGTTAAGTAAATGGATATCGAGCCGGGTGGCGGTGCATACCAGTGACCTGACGGGGCAAGAGCGTGCGCTGGTGGAACGGTTGGTGCAGGAAAGAGAAGTGATTTTGATTTGTGCAACACCAACTTTGGCGGAAGGGATTAATTTACCTGTTGTCAACGTGTTAACAACGCATCGTATGTATGGAACCAGGCCGGAAGATGTGCATAAAAAAAGGTCTTCCGCTCCGATTCCACTCAGTCAAGAGCGTTTGTTCAATATGATTGGCCGTGCGGGCAGACTGGGCTTTAGTGAATTCGGCCGGGGAATCATTGTGACTACATCACGGGGTGATGTGGATGGATTGATAAACAAATATTTACGCACTGAAAGTCATCTTCGTACCCCGGTATTGGAGAAAGTGAAACTCCAGGAAACTATTTTGAAATCGTTGATCCATCCGCGAGGCAATACACCGGAAGGCATAGTGGATTTTCTCGAGCGGACATTAAGCGGTGTGAAGAAAGGACTGCCGGAGCCGTTGGACGATCTTACTCACCATGGTTTGGAAAATTTAAAACGTGAAGGATTATTGAGCGAAGAATCCGGTCATTTTTTTGCAACCCCCTTAGGAAATCTGGTGATAAAAAATGGTTTATCCATTTCGTCGGCCAAGCGGTTGGAGAAATACGCAAAAAATCTGTATTCTATTCGGCAGTCAATGGAAATTTTGCTGTTGGTGTGTATGTTGGAGGAAATGGAGAGGAATTATATTTCGCTTCCTCGTAATGATGTATTGAATCATACCTGGAGTAAGGGAGTGATATTTAGATCGGCAGAGGATAAATCCGGTGAGGCTCTTTTTATAGCGGATTTCGTAGAAAATCCTGTTCTATTACGAACGAGCCATCATGCCGCTTTTAAGAAAACCTTGTTGCTCTATGACTGGATAAACAAAAAAGACCTTCTTTCACTAGAAAAGCATTACAGGATACTTGCCGGTATGATTTACCGTCTGGCAGAAGACGCCTCCTGGTTGATCGGTTGTTTGGGAGAAATCTGTGCAGCACATATGAAACCGGAAAAACTCGTTCACCGGATGTTTTCTTTGCGAGAGCGGGTTTTATATGGGTTGCCGGAAAAGTGTGAAGCCTGGGCTTCTCTTTTAAAACAGCAGGACTTAAACCGTCATGAGGTTTTGAGGCTTATCGAAACCGGTTACGAATCTCCCCATCACATCCGGGCTGATGATGCGGAGGTGCTGAGGCCATTTTTGAGTGAAGATAAAGTTGAAGCATTGTTGAAAGTCAAGTTTCAGGATGATTCATCCAATCGCTTGTCCCATGATTTCGTCATAGAAATGGACGAGGGAAGGCCGGATAAAATTTTTCTGAATGGTCATCCCATTAATTTGACTCCACTGCAAGCCTCGTTGATCAGGACCTTGAGCAACGAACCGGGTAAATGTGTCAGCTACGATAAGCTTTTAGAAGGTATCTGGGGAGACGGCATCGGGGAGAGGAAACAGATTTCGCGGCAAAAGAATTTAATTAAAAGCAAAGTGGAAAAAGCGTTGGGGAAAACTCCGAAAGATTTGCTGGAAACGGTACCGGGTGTGGGTATTACTCTGCGGGCAAAAGTCGTTCGCAGGCAAATGTAAAAACCTTATCCGAATTTCATTTTAGGGAGTCCATTATTTTTTTTTTAAATGCATTCCTTTACTGGGATCGGTTTGTTCCGATTCTTGTTTTTTCAAGGATGGGGATTCAGCACCGGAGGTTTTTTTCTTCATCAATTTTTTTAACTGGCATGTTTTGCAGATGGAGCCGGTTTCATTTTTTTTAAGTTCTCTTCCACACTCGATGCATGTTTGCTTATTCATCAATTCTTGATTTGTCACAAGATTGATACGTTTTTCATTAATCCATTTCTGCAGAAGCCATTCTTCAATTTCAAGGTCTTCAATAATTTCATATAAGGCAGCATTACGATGCTCACGAAGATAAGCCTGAGTTTCACGAAGGAGTTGCTCTTCTTCTTCGTAGCATTTGGGGCAAATATCTCTATGAAGTTTATTGAATAATCTTCCGCATCTTGAGCAATTTGAAAGTGCCACTTGCGGTCCTCCCCTTTCTTTTTATGCAGGCCAGGATGCCTGCGAGTTCATTGTAACTAGGGATTAAACCAAAACAATACAAATTTTACAATAGGTTTTGTTGTACTTTATCCAAAAATATAAAACTGTTAATACCAAGTACCGTTTTCCCTGCCTTTGATCTTTGACCCAACGTCCGGACTTTCTGCAGAAAATGGTATTTCCTTAGCGTCACCCCACAATTGAGCCAGAGAATAAAATTCCCGAGAGGATTTGGAAAAAATATGCACTATCAAAGAACTATAATCCAAAAGAATCCATGTTTGACTATTTCGGCCTTCTGAACGCCACAATTTTGTATCATATTGTGACATACGTTCACGCACATGGTCAGCCAGTGCCTGCATATGAATATGACTGTCACCCGTAACGATTACAAAATAATCAGCAAAGGTGGAGACCTCGGACAAATCCAGAATGACGATGTCTCGGCCTTTTACTTCACTGAGAGCGTCAGCCGATTTCAACGCTAAAAATTTCGGATTATCATTCGTATTCTTAATATTCAATCGTTCCTAAAAGAAAATGTCAACTGAAAATACGTTTAGCAACCGTATTTTTCTAAATGTGTTCTATAATTGTCTATCCAAAATTGCAAAAGATTAACTAAACTGATTCTTTTAAGTAGAATTATAGCGTTTTCTTAAAATACATGCAATGATAAACACAAAGAAGTAAGTCCTGCAAAAAAAATGAGAAAAAAACAAACCCGGATCAATATTTGGGATTGCGGGCTTTGACTTTGCCGGTTTCGTGATCCAGATAAAATTCTCCACCGAGTGGGTCGTCATAGATTTTTTCAGCACCGTACCAAGGTTGATCGACAATATCAGAAAGTTTTTCCGGTAATTTCCCTTTTTCTTCTTTGTATTTATCAACCGCTTGCTGTAATTGTTTTTGTAATCCTTTTTGTTCTTCTACCAGTCTTGAACGTGAACTGATGTACCAGTCTTTTTTATCCTCGTCAGTGGTGTAGGTAATGAAAAGGTGGGGTTCGGAACCATCCCAATTCGTCAGGAGTTCCCGGATATCGCCGTGAGGCATGAGGACAGGGGCGACTTCCTCCATAAAGCCGGGCTCTTCTTCGGCTTTTTTCATGATAACTCTTTTGAGATAGCCCTGTTGAACCAGTTCCTGCATTCGAGGCGAGGGGAACTGATCATTTTCTTCCATATAGAGTTTAGCTGCCTCTTGTAGAATTTCTATGCATTTATTGGTGTAAATATCGTACAGTTTCTGCTTGGCTATGTTTGCGCTAACCTGGTCGCCTTTCTTTATCGCTTCCTCATAATAACGCCGGTATTGATCGATCGAGGCTTTGAACCGTCCGGCGGCGCGATCCATTTCATAGGCCATGCGTTCAACATAGCTGGGGGTTTTGGGATTCCTCGCGCCATACACTTTTATTTCGGAGATGGAAAAACTTTCCTCTTCCGATTGTACAT
>CAZXSQ010000015.1:9452-17711 GCA_964643335.1 uncultured bacterium | reverse complement strand
TTCAAAAACCGGGCTTTGACAGCAGGAGAGAACTCGTGAATGTATGTGCCGGTGTTGGTAACCGATTTAATTACCTTCCACGATGAAAGAGATTCATCAGCGGTATAGCTTATTCTATAGGTTTCTGAGTAGGTGCCGGTTTTTTGGACGGTGACTCGACCGACTTCACGGACCTCATTTAAATCGAGAATGAATTCGCCGTTTTCTTCGGAGAATTGGGCGTCGGAATACGTGTCTCCATCCAGCATCCATTCAGCGGAGAAGCCTTCTATCATGCCGGAGGTTTTTTCAACGGAAATTTTCGTGTAAGCCCGTCCATAAACGGCTTGAAGGAAGAGTTCCTTGGCGACGTCGTAATTTTTCAATTGGTAGAACGCGATAAAACCGGCATCAAAGGGTAGGCGCCAAGCGGAGGGATTATGTTCCGCTCCTTGAAGCAGAAAATCGATGGCCAGTTCCGAATCATTGATGGATTCATTAAAAACGAAACCGCCAAAATGATAGGCTGCGGTAAAATGAGGATCCAGGCCCACCATATTTTCAAACAAGTTGATCATTCCCTCCCGTTTTTCCGGTTTATTGAGGGTGCTGAAGTTGCCGCCAAAATACTGAATAGCCCTGATCCAGAAGAGATCGGCCAAGGCGGCATCAAATCCCAACGCGGCGACTTTTGTCACTTCGGGCCTGTCTGAAAGCATGAGAATCTTCTCTTCCAAACGATGCCCCGCGCGGATGTTCAGAATTTTTTTCTGTACTCCAGCAAAGATCAAACAAAGGATAACGAGAAGAACAATGGATAGTATCGTACCCTTTTTCATTTAAAATCCCGTCTACTAAAAGAGATTGCTGTAATAACCAGAAGTATGGCTGAATAAAGAATGGCAGCGAATGGATATAAGAGTGTGACGTACCCAATCGAACCGATGTCTTCGTGATAAACCACCTGATTTTTTATATTGTAAATTTCGAGATTCGGGACGATGTAATAGATGAATTGCAGCAGTTTTGCGACTGCTGTGGCGCCTTCCTCCATCAGCCGTTTGCTCCATTCTATCAAATCTTCGGACATATGACCGATAACCCAACACATGAAGGTCAATACAGCGGAAAGAACTGGAGTTGAGAAGGAGGAAAAGAGAACCGCAAACGCCGTGATCACCATCATTTCAAACAAGAAGAGGAAAATTGCAAGAATAAGAGAAGCGGTGATGTCGCTGTTGGGCCAGAAGGCAATCAAGATGCACAGCAGCAACCCCATAATCAATACATTGACCACCACCGTCAAAAACAATCCCAGGAATTTACCAATGATAAAGCTGGTTCGCGAGACGCCGGATGCGATGATGGTGTAAATGGTGCGCCGCTCCAATTCCTCAAAAACGACATTCACGCCGACAAAGGCCGCCAGAAGCAGACCGAATATGTTGATGGCGGAAAGTCCGACATGTTTTATGATCCGGTCATCTTCACCCAGAGCCAGCGTCGCCAGTACGAGAGAGAAAGCGAGGAGAAGCAACGCAAAAATAAGGATAATGTAAAAAACCTTATTACGAACGGATTCTTTGTACGTATTCAGCGCAATGGTGAAAATGTTATTCACTTGTACCTACCTCCCGGACGAAATAATCTTCCAGGGTGCCTCTATCGGGCCTTAGTTCTATGATATTTGCACCAGCGGATAAGGCTTTTTCCGCCGCTTTTTGAGCCGTTTCCCGATCTTTTTGGGTCAGATGGAGTATGCCGCCGATTTCTTCATGCCTTAAGGCTTCATTTTTCAACTGTTCAGCGGTCTCCGATGGGGCATTATCCACTGAAAGGACATAATTGGCTTGGCCGGTTGCGAGAATATCGGAAAGAGTCCCTTGCCGGATCAACTCGCCACGATTCAAGATGGCGATTCTGTTGCAGAGCATTTCCACATCGGCCAGAATGTGGGTGCAGAAGAAAATAGTTTTCTTTTCTTCCTTGAGTTCGAGAATCAGGTCGCGGATTTCACGCCGGCCAATCGGGTCCAAGCCGGACATGGGTTCATCGAGCAGCAACAGTACCGGGTCGGTAATCAATGCCTGGGCCAGGCCGACTCGTGTGACCATCCCTTTGGAGTAGTCGGACAAACGGACTTTTTTGGCATTGGGCAAACCGACTACATCCAAAAGCCGATCCGCTTTTTTTCTGGCGTCTTCACGGGGCAGATCGGCCAGTTTGGCATAAAATTCGAGAAATTCACGCCCAGTAAGAAAGCGGTAAAAATACGGGTTCTCCGGCATATACCCTAACTGGCGGTGTTGAATCGCTTCACCCAGTTCTTTGTCCAGTAACCAGGCGGTTCCAGAAGTCGGGAAAATGATTCGCAGGAGAATTTTAATGGTCGTAGTTTTCCCGGCGCCGTTGGGGCCAAGGAAACCGAAGATTTCTCCCTCTTCGACTTCAAGATTCAGGTTGTTTAAGGCCCGGAATCTTTTCCCAGTAAATCCGGTTTTGTAGTCTTTTGTCAGATTTTGGATGCGAAGGATAGCCATATGCTATCTACCTCGTTCTAGAATTTATCAGTTCGCGACATGCGCGAGGATATTTATATTATTTCAAGTTTCTTTCGCCCTTTTCAGGGCTAGGCTTTATTGCGTTTCATGTTACCAGGGGCTATCATCTTGAATCCCTTTGGGGTAAAAAACTTCATCACATTTGGTTCAATTATAGTATTTAAACTCTGTTGGGATAAAAATACATCAACTTTTGTTTAATAATATTTAAACAGCGCCGGGATAAAAATAAATCTACCGTATTACGACTTTATATTCTATGGGTATTCTGGTTTTTCTGTCAAGAAGATAAGTTGGTTCTTTACAACTTATTACATTTAATTTTTATTAAAAATGCCCGGCGTGACCGGGCATTTTATCGAATGAAGAACAATAATAATGACTGTTTTAGTCGTGAAGCATGGCGTTGCTGACGTCAGTGCCGGTTGCTTCTCCAAAGAGCAGGTCGCCGAAGGGACGGCTGACGAAGCCACTGGTATCACCAACCCAGTTTACATAAGCAGGATCAGCACTGGCGGAATGGCGGCAGATCTGAGCTTTCCAGACAGTCCCTGGAGCAGGCATACCGGACACAGCACCACCGTCAACACTGGCAAGACCCCAAACGGAGGTTTCCTGGTTGCGAACAGTGGCATCTTCAGCATCCAAGATAATCAGGCCGTCAATAATTTCAGAGCCGACATGCTGATAGTAGGGATAATTCAGGTCTTCCCAAGGAATGCGGAATTCCATGACAAAACCGTCGTCGGTAGGGCCGTCGGTTATGGTTGTGTTATAGATTTCCCAGGACAGGCCGGTCAACCAATATTGGGTAACTCCATCAACCTCAACAGGATTGGGATTCCTAACACGAAAACTTCCATAGCGTCCATGTTCGGAATAATTATACGAATTACCCAAATCATCATTTTCATTATTGGCGGTTATGGACGGTTCGGCCTGGATACTGTAGCTGTACAGATCGGGATTCAAGTCTTCACGGTCATCAGCCACGTTAGCAGGATCAAGATAAACAGCAATGTAGTCAGTACCACCAAAAGTCCAGCCCATGTCGGCTGCCGTTTGCCGGCCGGGAGTACCTTCAGCAGCACTGGCAAGGCGTTCTGAACCGGTGACGATGGATACGACATCGGTGTCCGTGCATTCATAAAGAATGTAGAGGGCATCAACGCTGTACAGCAAGCGCACACTGGTTGGCTCGGCAGGATCCGATTCGGCAGAACCGCCATGGTCGGTAAATTCGGTTATGGGCGCTTCAGCCGCGTCCCATTCACCTGGTGAGACGACGCCGTCGGCTGCGGGTGGATCAGCGGTGAAGTTCACCGTGTAAGTTTGGGCGAAAGCCAAACCTGAACCGGCCAATGCGGCGCAAACCATCAAACAAATAGCTAAATACTTCTTCATAAATACTCCTCCTCCTTTGAAAAAAAATGTGTTGTTACATAGACTCAATTATAACATAAGAGAAATAAACAAACTAGGTTCTATGCAAAATATGCAGGTGAGTCCTTGGGAGTGCAGGCATCTTGCCCGCATGGTATGAGTTAGGATGGAGGTAAAAAATGGCGGACAAGATGTCCACCCTCCGGGGTTGTCTCAAAACTATGTTAGATGAGGAGGATGCCACAACATAGGGCAATCCGCCGCGGCGGACATAGGTTTGCCCCTACCATATGTAGGGTTAGACCTATGTGTCTAACCTGTTATGAGACAACTCCCTCCGAATGTCCCCCCATCAAAACGTCTCAATCACTCTTGCCAATGCCCAATCCGCATGGTCTGAAAAATTCATCCCTGCATCCAGAACAACCAATTTCAGGCGGTTGGTTCCTTCTATTTTGGGTAATGGAAGAACCACTTTGCGTGGAGGTATTGTTGGAATGGTTAAAGGGCTGCGGTATCGTTTTACATCGTTCACATAAATCTCAAAAAATACGGTGCCGCGGTTTGGAAACTGTTCAAACAGCGGCATGGTTTCATGATCCACACCCAAATAGCATTCGAATAAATTGTACATGCCGGGAATTTCATATTCGATCACTGCATTGGCATGTGTTCCCAAGCCGTACCGGTAAATCGTGTCTTTGATCCGCAGTTCCCGCTGGTCAAACGGATCCACAGAAAGATCGTGTCCGATAACCTTTTTGGGGTCTTCCCCCTCATTTGGCGGCCAATCCTGCTGAAATGATATCGGTGTCAATTCACTTAAATAAAGAACTGAGGGATTGGGAATGCGTTCCCGATGCCGAAGAAAAAGAACGGCGCATAAACACAAACCGGTTACAAACACGGTTTTCCACGCGATAGAAAAAATTCTTTCCGGATACATTCTCGACACATATTCGTAAATTAAAAACATGATATACATCAACACATTGCATGCAGCCACTGCAACGCCAAGCGAAGAATCGATCTCTTCTACCGGTTGAATATCTCCGAAGAGTGGGCAAATAACGATCACATTAATGAGATAAGTAAGGCTGAAAAAAATAAAAAACATCCGGCGGATAACATGTCCTCCCGCCAAAGCAGCGTAAAAAATGAAAAATGGGAAGAGATAGCGTTCATGGACTTTGGTAGGCAGCATATAAAAAGCAAGGGATACATGAGCCGCCGCCAGTAATAATCCATCCAAACTGCTGCGCTTCCAAAGTTCATAAAGTGTCCACAAAAAAGCCACTCCGAACAAAACCACTCCGAGGTTTTTATAAGTCAAAAATTGTACGAAAAAATTCGCCTGAAGCGTTCCATCATCACCGAAAAGCCATCCCCAAATTCGAAAATCCAGAGTGTTCGGATCAGCATGAAGGTACCAGGTATTAAAAGCCCCAACGGTGACATATTTTCCCCATTGGATACTCCCGGCAACACTATTTTGGAACAATTCATCCAATCGCCCAAAAAGAATATACGGGGAAAGAATAATCAAACCGGCCGCAAGAAAGCCTCCCGTCATAACAGCCGGTTTTTTTAATTTCTGGGTTACCAGCGGGAAAAAGAAAAGCAGCGGGATGAATGGGATCGATTGAATTTTGGTAAGCAGCGCACACGCCAGAAAACAACCCGCAGCAAAATGATAATTCAACAAAAGAAAATAAACCGAAACCAGCAAAAAAGCGCTGAAAATGGCATCGACTTGTCCATAATACACACTGATATAAAACAAGGCAGGATTTAAATAAAATAATACGAACGCAATAATTCCTGTTCGTTCGTCCTTCAACAATACCCCGATGCGGTATAGGATTAAACCAATAATAATTTCAAATAAAATCGTTACCAATTTGATCAAACAAAGAAATATCCTGGTTTCTAAAGGGCCGGAAAATATCAACCGGTAAAAACGGGATAATCCCGTTAATATATACAAATAAAGAGGCGGATAATTGATAAAACCGACACTCAACTGTTCCGGATTATCATAAATAGTGATGGGGCTGTTTTCTGCCAGATAAGAGGCCCAGGATGTAAAAAACAGAAAATCCTGTTCAAATCCGATCAGAGGCAAAAAAGGTAAACGGATTAAGAATCCGGCTACAATAAGTGACCGTACAACTTGAGGATACTCCATGAACCAGCGTTTCCAGTCTGTCATCTTTCCTGTTCGGACCTACCCTTACCGGATATTTTACGCCGACACTGATGCCGGCGGTGTAGTGTATTATGCTCAATATTTGCGAATGTTTGAACAGGTTCGCGCCCTTTATATTGAAGAATATGGCCTTTCACTTTCAGAGTTGGTGGCACAAAACTGTTATTTTGTCTGCCGCAAAGCCGAAATCGATTACCTCGCCCCTGCGCTCCTTGATGATATATTGAATATCCACACATGGATATCTGAAATAGGCCGCACATATCTAACTTTTTCCTATGATATTGAATGCACCAATCGGACAATTGAAACAGGCGGCCCTTTTCATATCGCATACGGTAAAACAAAAATGGCTTGCTGCCGCAAAAAAGAAGACCAAATCGCTGTCAGTCGAATACCCGATTGGGTGCTCAGTAGACTTGATAGCAAAAGCAATTGAAAAGTATACGGAATGCCTTTAAATATCCCCCTGTAGATTGACCTCATGGGGTGGTTTGTGTAAAAATCTGGTATGCGTTCTCAAAAAACCGGTAATCCGTCGAGGTAGGCGTCGTTGCGAGTCTTTACATCACAAATGAAAAGTAAATTACCTGTAATCCTGTTGATTAGTTTTTTTCTCCTTCCTAAAACACTGTATGGGGAGTTGTCTTCTATTTCCACAAAAAAAGAATCCACTGGGGAAATAATGGAAATCATCGAGGGAAATTATACCTATAACCTGGCTGATGAAATTCTTGAAATACGCAGCGAAGAAGACAGCCAGGCCACTTTGAAAATCGATGAACGCGCCATTACCGCCGATTCCATTAAATTCGTACGAAAAAATCAAACATTGACCGCCTCCGGCCAGGTTCATTTATGGAATCAGGGATTAATCCTGCGGGGAGAACATCTGATCTATTACCTGGAACGTGAAGAAGGTGTCATGGATGATGTTAAACCCACAGAAATATCCAAAGGGGTGTACTTTTACGGTGAATCCTTGACATTTCGGCAGAGAGTGGCAGAAACTCCGAAAGGGGCGACTGAAGAAGAAGTGACAAAGCCGGAGTACACACTATACAATGGTTCACTCACCACCAATGACAAACCCATTCCATATTATGAAATTGAAACGGATAAATTGATTATCGTACCGGATGTACGCTATTGGGCGCACGACCTTTTCTTCGTCACTCAAGGATTGCCGGTTTTTTATATGCCATATTACACTGCTTCTCTGGCGGAACACCGAGTCGCCCATATCTTTAATGCAGGTGTCTACTCGCATTTGGGAGTGGGGATCTACAATCGGCTGTTAATTCGTGCTACTTCCTATTTATATTTCGATCTTTACGCCGACTATTTCACTAAAGCAGGGCTGGGCAAAGGCGCCAAAGTAACCTTTAACGTACCTGGAGAATACGGCCCAAAAGGATATCTCTACGGCTATCATATCGAACAGGAGGCCCCCGACAATGACCGGATTCATGACGGCGAAGGCCGCTACATGATTTCAGGCGAGTACGCTCAAGACCTCCCCTACGATATGCGTCTGACAGCTCGGGGTCACCGTTTTTCGGATTCCGAATACCGGTGGGATTACCGCAGCCCTGAAGCGGTTCGTGAAATGGACATTTTGGATATCGAAAGAGATATCGTATCCAACATCTCCCTATCCAAATGGTGGGATGATCAAAGTATCCGCATTACCGGCGCGTCACGGCTTGATCCCTTTTATTACAACGGTTTACCGTATCTCGAACGTCTGCCGCAAGTCCATTTCGAACAGTATCCTTTCCGGTTCTTCGATACGGATTTATACGGCAATCTGCAATTGGATTACGGACGTTACCGGCGTGAAGAAGGCGTTACGTTCCCCCGAAACGAATATGAACTCTTTCAGCAAACCCGTTATGTGGATGAAGTGGATCGCTATGACGGTGAACTGATGCTGTCGTATCCCTTCCATCTTCCCTATATGTGGACAATAAAGCCCTGGATTGGTTACCGCGGAACTCATTACGCCGATCCCGTCCGAAGCGTGGATGACTCCACCTTACCCGGTTACCGCTTGGAACCGTTTGAGTTTGGGTCAACCACCCGTTCCATGTTTGAAGGCGGAACGGAAATTTCAAAGCGCCTGAC
>CAZXSQ010000015.1:0-9442 GCA_964643335.1 uncultured bacterium | reverse complement strand
CGCTACGAACGCATGCGCACCGTTTTTGAACCGGTTGTACAGTATAATTATTTCAATCCGGATGAAGCCTTGGAAGAAAAAGCCCTGGGTCCAGGAGTTCGTTTTCCCTTTTTGGATCCGGTCGACTCTTACCGTTATGAAATGCACCGTGTTTCTGCCATGATGCGCACCAAAATCCAAGGGAAAAACAGCACAGGAACATCCAGTGATTTTATGCACTTATCCGCTGGTGCCGGGTACGATCAGTTTCCCGATGAAAATCTGCGGTTTAGTAGTTTTGAATATTTCGATGATTTAGCCAGCGACCCAGACCAACGGTATACCGATATGATTGAAGAATTTTCGATCTATCCTTATCAGTGGATTTCGCTGGGTAATAACTTACGTTACGACATCGAAGATGGTGATATTCGCTCCTCTTATTATTACGCCAATTTCAAGCCACTGGACAGGTTGAGCTTTAACTTGGGGTATTATTCTTTCCTCTTTCCAAATTTATACAATAATCTTAATTCCGGCGAACAGCAGGACGCTGTGTTCAGTTTCCTGTTCGATGTTTCGAAAAAATGGCAAATATATTACGCAACCCGGTATGATATCGACCAGGGACTGTCCCGGTATAATAATGTTGGTTTAATGAGAGATATGTATGATTTCTTTGCTTTGTTCCAAGTCGAACACAGAACCCACCCGACATTGGGGGATGACTACTCTTTCAATTTCAGAATTGGTTTTTGGGGCATTGGGGGGAGAAGTGAGGGCAAACAGCCTGTCTGGCGGTAAGCCTGATGCCTGCGAAGCTTCTTCACTTCCTTCAAAAGGACAACTATCATACTCAATTATCCTTTTTGGAGGTGCCCATGTTAAATGAGTATTTAAATGACTTCGGCAGCCTGATTCAAAAGGTCAATCCTTCTGAAGTCCAGCTGCTTATAGATGAAATTACCAAAGCCTATCAGAATGACCGCTTCATTTTCATAATCGGCAATGGAGGCAGCGGCGCCAACGCTTCTCATCTATGTGAGGATTTAGGCAAAGGAACCCTCAGTGATTTCGAAAATCAAAAACGCATGAAGGTGCTCAGCCTGACGGACAATACGCCTTATATCCTGGCCTGGGCGAACGACACCAGCTACGATAGAATTTTCGTTGAGCAACTGAAAAATTTCGCCGAACCGGATTCCCTTCTCATCGCGATCAGCGGATCAGGCAACAGCCCCAATGTAATTCAAGCGGTGGATTATGCGAACACTAATAACATGATAACGTTCGGTATTACCGGTTACGACGGAGGGAGGTTAAAACAAAACGCGCATCACAATTTACATGTTCCTTCTTACAACATGGGCGTGGTGGAAGCCGTCCATATGGTTATCTTCCACTACATTCTGGATACATTGTGTGAGCGCTTTAAAACATTGACATGACTCTTGCAATCGGAATTGAAATCGGTGGAACCAAACTTCAAGTGGGTGTGGGCCTTAAAAACGAAAAACTGATCGGATTGGTACGCACAAAAGTCGATCCGCAAAAAGGTGCGGACGGGATTCGTGAAATCCTGCTGTCTTTGACCGTTCAAGCTTTACAAAAGGCCAACCGGTCAATCGATGATATTGCAGCAATTGGTGTGGGATTCGGCGGGCCGGTCGATTCCAAAAACGGAATCACCCTCCTATCCCATCAAATTGAAGGCTGGAAAAATTTTCCTCTGAAAGAATGGCTGGAAAAACAATGGAACTTACCCGTTGCTATCCAAAATGACGCCAGCATTGCCGGATATGCCGAAGCGGTTTTAGGCGCAGGACGGAATCAGCGGCGAATCTTTTACATCACCATCGGCAGCGGCATCGGCGGGGGATTTGTTCAGGATGGCGTGATCGATGATGGCCAGGGACTTGGTGCGGCTGAAATTGGCCATACATGGGTCCCAAATCCGGAAACCGGAAAAATCGACAAACTCGAATTGATATGCTCCGGCTGGTCAATGGCCAATAGAGCACAAGATGCTGTGGCGAGTGGTGAACCGTCCATCATGGCTCAAATGTGTGCTGGTGACATAAAAAAAATCACCGCCGAAACGATATATTCGGCGGCAGAACAGTATGATATCCTTGCACGCGCGATACTGGAAGAAACTTGTAACACCTTGTCTGTCTCCATTGGTAATGTCATTAATTTGCTGCATCCTGAAAGGATTATCATCGGGGGCGGCGTTTCGCTCATGGGCCCGCTTTTCTGGGTGTCCCTTAAGGAAAAAGTTAAAAAATATGTTATGAAACCTTTCGCAAATGAATACGAAATTGTTCCTGCAGTACTACGTGAAGAAGTGGTGGTTGCAGGGGCTGCTTTATTGGGAACACAAATCGCTGAGCGTCAATGATCGAATTCCGTGACTTGAATACGCTGCTGTCGTTGAGATGTTATGAAAATATCGATTTAATCTGATGATAACCAATAAAATCCTCTTCCTCTTATTCCCTCTTATCTTCTTTGCCGCCGATTCTTTGGAAAAAGAAGAGACCTCTAATACTGCTAAAAAAGGGATTCACATTGCCTGGGACTTCGAATGCGGCAGCTTGGGAAGTTGGGAAATAAATGAGAATGAGATAACTCTTACGCACGCTCCCGGTTCCGGTGAATTGTGGTATTTCTTTCGCATCGACAACGTTTTAAATAGAACCTTGACCTTCGTGTTTGAAGAGGCGCGAAGTGATTTTTTCGGCAGCGATAATCTTCCGGCCATTAGTTACGATCAAAACAACTGGAGTTTCATAAAAACACGGTTCATCCAGCCCGGTGCATCCAATCCCGCTCTCACACGCTTTTCTTTCACACATACTTTTGCGCAAAACCGGGCTTGGATCGCTTATACCCCGCCTTTTACCAATTCGAAATTGGATCAGTTCCTGAATGATTGGTCATCCCATCCCCCTCTTGAAGTGCGAACAATATGTGAAACTCCCATCATGCAACTTCGCCTGCCTGCTTTGTTCATCACCGATCCGGCCATATCCAACGACCAAAAGAAGACTATTCTTCTCCTCTGCAGGGAGGAATCTTATGAAACCGGGGGATCCTGGGTTGGATTGGGCGCCATCCGGTATTTGCTCTCTGACAATCCGGTGGCCTCGGCGATAAAACGGCGTTCCCAAATCATCATCATCCCCATCTTTGACAGAGATGGAGTTGCGTTGGGGCGAGCAGTGCATCCTTTGTCAAAAGAAGAAGGGAATGTGTATTGGACGGAAACCTGGCCGGAAAAAACCTTTTCATTTTATGAACAAAGGCAACTCAAATTTTTCCTGCAGGAATGGAAAAATGAAGGAAATAACATTGATCTTTCGATCCGCCTGCATTCGGATGCCTGGAGAGAAGACCTTCTCCGGCCAGAGTACGCTTCAGAATCCAATTTTCCTATCCAAAAAAAATTGTTTATAGAAAACCTTGGCAATCATTTTCTGCTCTGGTATCAGGTCGCTGAACGCTCCATGCAGGATACTCGCTTTTCAAAGTTCGTGTGGGATTTGTTTCCTGAATCCATTACCGCGTCCAGTATGCATGAATTCATCTTTCCGGAAACCTGGCTGGATGATTTGACGTTTTATAAAACCACCGATGACCTCCAACTCGAGGGCGAACTTCTTGTCCGTGCAATCGGGCAATTTTTGGGAGTTCCCGCCAGCGATCCACCCCCATTTTTACACGGCGCACAATTCTATAATCTGACTCAATCGGGAGACAAGGTCTTCCAGGCACATTGTATTTACAGGGATTTACTGAATCGGCCACCGGAGTATGTCCGAGTTGTTGTCGATGGTAAAGAATATAATCTCCACGCAATTGATGCTCAAGACACCGATTATAAACAAGGAAAAATCTACACTGGATTTATTCCCATACAGAACAAGGTCAATAAACACCACTTCATTGCTACCAATGGTTCAAAAACCATCCGTATCCCCAATACCGGTGAAAGACCCGGACCGTATCTTCTTTCGAATAATTAAGTACATCAATTCCACACTTCAGTAACCGATTCAAGTTGATCAATCCAGTAGGCTTCATCATCCCTATGGAATATCATCAAACGTCCCAAATCTTCCGGATCCTTGGCTTCATGATACCGCATGTAAATAAAATCTTCATCCACCGATAAAATCTCGATCTTTCCCGTCTCGTGAGACATGACAAAGCGTGCCCGGCGCGCCAGTCCCGATCCACGTTTCATGGCTTCGGAAAAAATCTGCCAGCCGCGAACAATTGGAACTTCATAAGGTTCATTCCCCGCTGTCGGCCTTCCATGGAAAAGATAATACTGCGGACATCCGATGTACGATAATCGGCTGAACATTTCCGCCAGTATATCAGGATCGTCATTAATACCTTTTATAAGTGGACATTGATTGACACAGATTACCCCGCTGTTTATAAATCGGGCGATCCCCTCTATCGCCTGCGTGGTCAGTTCATAAGGATGGTCGAAATGAGCCATCAGGTAAATCCGTGACTCATATGTTGAAAATTCACGCATTACTTTCTCTAAATTGGGATCATCCAGTATTCTCCACGGATTGAATGCCGGCATCTTCGATCCCAGCCGGACGATTTGTACATGCGGAATTTCCCACAACGCCTTCAATATTGCCTCCAACCTGGGAGTACTCATTATGAGCGGATCTCCGCCGGTTAAGAGCACATTGTTCACTTCCGGATGCCAGCGTATATAACGAAAACCTTCCGTTAAATCATTGGTTGCCTCATCATTATCGTCCATAAACAGACGTTTACGGAAACAATAACGGCAGTAGGCGCCACAGACTTCATTGCACAACAGCAGAACCGTGTCCCGATATTTATGCTGCACACCTCGGGCGACTGTGATGGATTCTTCATTACTGGCATCCAACGTCCCCCAATCGTGTAATTCTTCTTCTCTGGGAATAATGAGCTGCTTGATTGGATCATCGGGATCATCCCAGTTGATTAAATTTAGATAATAATCGTTCGTTCGAAAAACATATTTTTCACTGACTTTTTTCAAACGCTCCCGTTCATCAATGCTCAAATTCGATATCTGTTCGATATTTCTGACATACTTTACCCGGCGAGGTGTGTCTCTTTTGTTATAACCATTAAATGTAAAGGGATTTTTTAATTCAAACATGGCAAACCTCTCCCCTTTTGTTGTGATTGCGCCTCCGCGATTTAATCCCACATTTTTGTAAGTTCAAAAAAATGCGGAATGCATAAAATATTTACAAAAATTAAATAATTTTTACATATAACCGATAAGAAAACGAATTTAATGAACTCCTTCTATACAAAAGTTTTATTGACCGTTAATCTTTATACCATAAAATGTTCAATGAATCCAATAAAAAATGGAGATGAAAAAATGAATCGAATCCGGCTGCTTTATATTGTATTATTGGTAAATTTCTGCTTTGTTCCATACTTGACAGCGGAAACGAACTTCAAAGCAGGTGTGGCGAAAGCCGTTATCACCCCCGATTATAACATGTGGATGGCTGGTTACGCAGCCAGAGATCATCCCTCCGAAGGTAAATATCATGATCTGTATGCCAAGTCTCTGGCTGTTCAGGATGAGGAGGGAACCAAGATTGTTTGGATCACCACAGATCTAATTGGCTTATCCAACTCGATAAGTGAAAAAGTGGCACAGGCGGTCAATGAAAAAACCGGTCTGCCTCGTTCGTCAATTCTACTCACGTCCTCTCACACGCATTCCGGCCCTGAATTGAGAGAGAAAAAAGCCGATTTGTATAACCTCCCAAAAAATGTTAATAAAAAAATCAATCAATACAGGGAAGAATTAACGCAAAAATTGATAGACGTCATTCTGGCCTCCCTCAACAATCTTGAACCCGCCCAGTTGTACCGTGGAAACGGCATAGCAGATTTTGCTGTCAATCGCCGCGAATATACGCTGAATGGAGTCATCATTGGTGAAAACCCAATCGGCCCTGTCGACCATGACGTCCCGGTGATGAAAGTGGTTGATGAAAACAGCGAAATCATGGCCATTGTATTTGGCTATGCGTGCCATAACACCACCCTTAACTTTTACAAATTCTGCGGAGATTATGCCGGTTATGCACAAGCGTATCTGGAGGAAAAGTACCCAAGCGCGGCCGCTATGTTCTTTTCCGGCTGTGCGGGTGACAGCAATCCCTCTCCCCGCCGCAAATTGGAATACGCCAAAAGACATGGACGTGAACTTGCAGACTCTGTCCAAAAAGTTTTATCCGCTCCAATGAAACAAATCGATGGCCAGATACACGCCTCGTTTTCCAGGATTGATCTGTCCCTCTCCCCCATCCCCGATCGGGATACATTGAAAAAAAGAATGGAGACCAGCAATAAATATTTAAAACATTGCTATAAACTCCTGATCGAAAAATTAGATAAGGGTGAGCAATTACCAACAACATATTCTTATCCAGTGCAAGTCTGGCATTTGGATGATAATTTCAACATCATTGCTTTAGCAGGTGAGGTGGTTGTAGATTATTCATTATGGTACAAGCACAAATATGGCCAAGACAACGTTTGGGTAGTAGCTTATGCGAACGAGGTGTTCGGTTACATCCCTTCACTGCGAGTTCTTCGTGAAGGAGGTTATGAAGCGGATCGTTCTATGATCTACAGCGGTTTCCATGGCCCCTGGGCTCCCCAAATCGAAAACAAAATTCACACCGAAGTCGACGACCATATCCGTTACATCCGCTCACACATAAAAAACACCCCAAATCGTAAACAATAATCCACGCCTAAGTAAACCGCTTAATTCAAACAAGTAATTAAGATTAAGGGACCCGAGATTGTCTCATAACAGGTTAGACACATAGGTCTAACCCTACATATTGTAGGGGCAAACCTGTGTGTTTGCCCCATACAGTGATGTCTCCGGTATCGATAAGTTAAGGTAGTGTAATTCCCCCCGCCTGCGGTATACTACTCCATAAAGGAGTGACGAATCAACATGAAACGACCGTGGCAAAAACGCCATAGCCGCTACTTAGGCCATTATCCTGTTTTTAATCTGCGCGAGGATATTCGTGTCTCTCCCCGAACCGGTGCAGAACTCCCCTTCTATGTATTGGAGACCCCCGATTGGACTAACATTATTCCTTTAACCCCGGATGCCATGGTCGTTATGATACACCAATACCGCATGGGGACGGAAACCGTTACATTGGAAATCCCGGGCGGTATCTTGGATCGTTCGGATAAAACTCCTATCGAAGCGGCGCGCAGAGAAATGCTGGAAGAAACGGGATACGATTCCGAGGATGTACACTTTATCGGGTCGGTTAATCCCAATCCGGCTATTTTAAACAACACGTGTCACTCTTATGTCGCATACAATGTGGAATTAATCCTCGAACAAAAACTCGATGCCGGTGAGGATATTCATGTTGAATTAGTTCCGTTGGAATCCATTCCGAAACTTATCCTGAATGGTACAATCACGAATTCGCTGGTACTGAACGCGTTTTATTTCCTGGATTTTTTTCAGAGAAACACTGAATAATAAAGTTATGCCTCATTTTGATAAACATTTTACCGTTAACGAAGCCAATGCCCTTATCCCGCGAATACGGGAAATCTTTTTTCAGATCAATGCTTTGATTGAAGAAACCCGTCAAACCAGCACGTTACTGTCTTTGAATCCGGAAAATCTGACACCAGGAAGAACAAACGGGCGAGCTATGAATCAGAAAAAAAGTAAAGAGGAAGTACTCAAGCAGATCAACAGCTTAATCTCTGAGATTACCGATCAGGGGATTGTCGTCCAGGATATCACACGAGGATTGGTTGATTTCCCCGCGTTTATTGATAAAGAAGAGGTCTTTCTATGCTATGAATTGGCGGACGGTGACACCGTTCAATATTGGCATGAATTAAATGCCGGTTATGCAGGGCGCAATCCACTGCCGGATCAATTGTAATTTTATCATTCCGTTTTGCTAAAAACTCTGTTCCAAATCAAATTCTTCACAAAGCGCACGCACGGCCAGTTCTGTGTAATCCTCTTCGATGACGCATGAAATCTTTATCTCAGATGTACTGATCATCAGGATATTGATATTTTTCGCTGCCAGTGTATCAAACATTCTGGCTGCCACTCCGGCATGTGTTCGCATCCCCACGCCCACGGCCGAAATTTTCGCGATTTGATCATCGAAAGTTAATCGTTTAGCGTTAATCAAACTTTTAAGTTCGTTTTCGTGTTTTTGCAGATAAGGAATATCGGTGCGCTCGATTGTGAACGATATATCGGCTAAATCCTTTTCTGCTACATTTTGAACGATCATATCCACATTTATATTCCTGTCCGCTAGGAACTTGAACACGGTAGCTGCTGTTCCGGGTTTATCTGCAATGCCGCTCAGGGTGACCTTGGCTTCTTTCATATTTTGAGTAATTGCGCTGACGACAACTTTTTCCATTGTTTTGACCTCCTGGGTGATCATGGTTCCGGGTTTTTCTTCGAAACTGGATAAAACTTGCAAGGGCACATTATACTTTGCCGCGAACTGTACTGAGCGCGTATGCAGGACTTTTGCTCCGGATGAGGCCATTTCCAGCATCTCTTCATAAGATAATCCGGGTATTTTACGGGCTTTGGGTACAATTCGGGGATCCGCCGCGTACACACCGTCCACATCGGTGTAGATATCGCATCGATCGGCATTCAATACCGCCGCCAACGCCACCGCCGTGGTGTCCGATCCGCCTCGCCCCAGTGTGGTAATTTCACGGTTCTCCGTGACACCTTGAAATCCAGCAACCACTACAATCTTTTCTTCTTTGAAAGCCTGCCGGATTTTGGCGTCATCGATGCTTTGAATCTTCGCCTTGGTAAATCCAGCGTCAGTCCGCATCTCAATCTGAGGGGCTGTAAATGAAATCGCCGGGCGTCCGATCTTTTCGATCGCCATCGACATCAAAGCGATGGAAACCTGCTCTCCTGCTGAAGCAAGGACGTCCCGCTCCCGGGGCGAACCGGCTTTGTCAATCTCATTGGCCAGATTCAACAACCGGTCGGTTTCTCCCGCCATGGCTGAGACCGTAACGACTACGTTATGACCTGCTTCTGCCTCCCGTACCGCCTTTTGAGCGGCTTTCATGATCTTTTGCGTATCAGCAAGGGAGGTACCGCCAAATTTTTGAACGATTATGCTCATTTTCCCTTCCTCGGCTTGTTAATGGAGTGCGGACATCTTGTCCGCATTTTATTCAGTAAATCTATCTTCATCTCAGCGGGTAAGTATACCCACTTTCCTTACAATAAAAGAATCAAAGCTTATATTTGAAACAATGTTTCCAGCAGCAAATGCCCTGTAGAGACTTGTTCGATGCGGGCGTGTACGGCGATTTCTGAAAACCCACCTGTCCCCTCGCCCGATGGTTTTCG
>CAZXSQ010000014.1:21630-29085 GCA_964643335.1 uncultured bacterium | reverse complement strand
TGTGAGTCAAATTTTCCTCGAGTAATGATGGGTTCTTCCCAAAGCATTTCCCAATGTACAGCGTCGGGAGAAACGAAAGCATAAAGACCGCCTTCTCTAAGCGTCCCGGCAATGGCTTTATATTTCTGATCGGGCGGGCAATCGGGGTTTGTATCGATGAAAGGACTGAAATTGTGGTTGCCGGTTGCAGACCAGATAATGTTGTTATCTTTTGAACCTTCAAATTCAATCAGCCCCAACTCAGGTTTCTCCCAGTGAATCCCGTCTTGACTCTCTGCATAACAAATAACCGCAAGATGGCTCTCTTTGCGTTTCTGCATATTATGATTGGAACCTCGATAATACATGCGGTAAACATCACCATCCTTAAAGATGGTGTTATAACCACAAGTATTTCCTTCCCACGGTTCATCATGCTCCAGCACAATATTCTGCGGGACAGGATGATGCAGCTGCAACGTTGCCTCTCCTGTAAAACGCTCGATCAGATAATCATCCACAAACAACTCCAGACGATTCCCGATATCGATGGCCTCCATCCCATTGGCATGAGGGATTAAAGTAATTAACAGTAGAATAAAACTTAATACATAAGTATGCATACCTTTGTTCCTCCAAATGGTTGTCTGGTCTTCTTTCTGCTCCTAAGAAGATGATAACATCGTCTAAAAAGGCTTTCTATCTGTCCGCAAGTTTTTGTTGGATCGCTCTGTTTGATACATCATGTTTATTTTTAAATAAAGTAACAACCTAAAAAGCGAGTTTTTGTTCACCAATAGCAAAGGTGCTACCCTATTTCTATGTGGATTTGCTCTAAAAAATACAATTTGACATTAAATATCAGAGTATGAGATGCCAAAACTCATCGTGATTTCCGATACAGGTTCTTTAATCACTGCACTTCGATGGGATTGTCTTTAACTGGTTTCCCAGCTATTTTAGCCAGAACAGGAATTGAGGATATTTTAAATGCTGAAGAAATCATAAAGTTGTTAAAAATATGTCAATCCCAAAGAACCAGATATAGTAATGAGTTAATCGAGACGATTTCAAAAATACATGGGAGTTGAATTATGAAAAAGGGTGTTCCAGAGCCTGATGCAGAATTATTGGGACAGAAGAGGTTTGGGAATATATTTGTACTTTAACAAAAGTTCTAGAACAAAGACCGAACGTAAAATGTATGAAATTTTGAAAAAAGACAATCGAGTTACTGGAGGTTTGATATATGAAAGTTTTTACATATACGGAAGCACGCCAACACCTCGCTATGTTGCTGAATACCGCCCGCGAGGAAGAAGTCTTGGATCAAGCGGCGCAACGGAAAGATATTTTCATTGCGCTACAATAACTCGGCCCATCGTTGCTCCGACTCAAGCTCGGCCAAGATGAAACGCGCAAACTTATCCTGTTCCTCTTGTGGGAGTTGGGCGGCTTTTTCAAAAGCCTTATTGAACTTGACCTTCCAAAACGTAGTTAACGCCTCTATTGCAACCAGAAATGTAAAGGACCTTGAAAAATGCGGTATAGGAATAATCAATCCTTGGCGTATTCATGCTGATTAGATGTAATATAAAGAGAACAGTGGTCTCCATATCTTTCTCTTGTTGATACGTACAAGTTGGATCAAGTCAGGGATGCGTTGCGCCGGGGGGATGTAAAAGAAGCGTTACGGTATGGGCGGGTTTATGTGCTTTCACCTGTTTATGGTTAATGGTGGGCAAGGGTGTGTTGTTTACACCCTTGACGATTTGTCGCAAGGGTATTAACAACATACCCTTGGCACCCGCGCGATCCATCCTGCGCTGCTTTAATCATAAAGACTCCATCCTTCAACTTTCACACTATCCGGTCCATATATAACGAAATCATCGATATCCAACTCACCGTTATAAGCCTGAAGCCCGACCCGCCCAGTCGTCCATTCCGCATGCTCCACATCAAACATTTCCTCATCATTCACGTAACCGGTAAAGCCGTTCATGGTAATCTCCAACTTGATGTCATGCCAAACAAACACTTCCAACGAGCACTCTGTCTGAGCAAGCATTTCACTTTCACCGGGTCTGTATATGTATGGTCTGGATTCTGTATTAGTCCAACCATTGACTATCCAGCGATACATATGGGTATTTTCCCCTCTACGATCTGCCCAAGTCAATGGCACGGGATCCTGGACCCGAAAGAGCACATTAACAGGATGATCGCCTTCTGACAATGGCATGACCCTGAATTCAATCGTATATTCCACCCATTCATCGTTCCACTGATCCGATGCAACCATTGTCACCAGCCACGGATCAGCCGTACTATATTGGGAGTAGACTCCATCCTGAACCCACCACTCGCCGGTGATAACTTCCCATTTAGCCTCGGAGACCGCAGGATCTTCGAAGTCGTCTTGGAAGTAAATCTCTTGCGCAGCCGGTGAAAAAGTCAGAACGAGTAGCAAAGCCGCAAGCGTACCGAATGTTACGAACCTTTGAGAAAACATGTTTATTCTCCTTCAACTACAAGCACATTGTATCTGTGATTCAAAGTGTTCGGCCGGCGAAGCCGAAATTTTATTTTTACTATATTCCCACAATTGTCAAGGACTTTATTAAGTGAATGTAAAATTTTTTCCAGCTGTTCTGCCTGAGAATCATGCTGCTGAACAAATACAACATTTATTAGAGATACCTCAAAGCCTTGATGTGATGGCACCGCTGTGATAAAAAGCATTGAATTCGCAATCAAAGTACTTTTATGCCATACTCATCAATGAGGTGATTCTCATGAAGCTGCGGCCTTGTTTTTTGATCCTCATGCTTTCCCTTGCCATTTCAATCTACGCACGAGAAAGGCCGGTCACTGAAACCTACATGGTGGAAATGCGGGATGGAATCAAATTGGCCACACAGGTTTATCTCCCGTATGAAGGAGAAGGCCCCTGGCCGGTGATATTGGCACGAACTCAGTATAATAGAAGCGACTGGCGGCTAGAATTTACCGCTAGTGTATATGGAAGACTCCATTTAGAAAGTAGAGATGAAGATGTTTTGTCAAAAGGGATAGTGAGTGTCATTCAAAATATTCGCGGAACGGCTGATTCTGAAGGTCAATATGACATGATAGCTTCCAGCGGGTGGGGTGAGAAACAAGACGGTTACGATACTGTCGAATGGATTTTGGCTCAACCATGGTGCAATGGGAAGATCATGACATATGGCCGTTCCGCTGTGGGGGTGACGCAAATCTTGTTGGCGGGTACCGGCCCCCAAGGTATTGTTGGGCAGATTATTGATGTCGCATCCATTGGAAACGACCGTGTTTATTATACTGGTGGAGTATTGCGTAAATTATTTGTTGAAACGATTGCCAGCCGGTATAAGGATAAAGAACAATCCGTAAACACTGTACGGTCTCACTATTTCTATGATCAATATTGGAAAACACAAAACCTGTCCGAGCGGGTTGACCGGGTTAATTGGCCTGTTGTATTAAAAACGGGTTGGTATGACTTTTGTCAACAAGGAGCCATTGACGCATTCAACGCGATTCAAGCACATGGCGGTCCAAACGCGCGCGATAATGTACACCTTCTCATTGGTCCATGGGGGATTAACGGAAGCAGTGGAACATTTACATATTCTCAAGAAATTCTTGAGGATGCATGGCCTTATGAGGAAATCGATTACTGGTTATTGGACACGCCCGCGCCCGGCAATATTCCAACCGTTAAGTATTTCACAATGGGGGAAAATCCTCCCGGAAATTCGCCCGGCAACGAATGGAAAACTACAATACCTGGCCGCCGGAAAATTTTTCATTAACCCCATTCTATTTGCATGACGATGGAAATCTCCAGCGAACGAAACCTGAACCTTCTCAACTGAGTTATGTATACGATCCTCAAAATCCTGTACCCACAAGAGGTGGGCAGGTGTTTTTTATGCCATCTGGCGCCTTTGATCAACGTGAATATGAAAATCGGGATGATGTGATTGTTTTCAGCACACCACCGCTCGCAGAGCCGGTCGAAGTGACCGGGCAAATGTTTGCTGTCCTGTATGTTTCGACCAGCGCAGTGGATACTGATTTCACCGCTCAGATAACCGATGTCTATCCCGACGGCCGCAGCATGAACCTTACCCACGGCATCCGCAGGCTTAGTTTCCGCAATTCATATGAAATACACGAACTCGCAACACCGGGAGAAATCTATCGTTTGGAAATCGATTTGCAATCCACCAGCATGGTATTCAACACCGGTCACCAAATTCGAGTTGCTATATCCAGCAGCAACAGCCCCTGGTTCGAGCCTAATCCCAACACCGGCATTCCCAACGATAGCATAAGCAACGCCGTCAAAGCAACTCAGACCATTTACCTGGGAGGAGAACATGCCTCGTACATTAACTTGCCCATTTTGGAAGACGCTTCGGGCATTAAGAATTATTTCTCCTATTAACCACCTTTGCCGGATTCTGTTCTTTTTGCTTCAATCGTGGTTGAAAAAATCATATCAACAAAACCTTTTCATTTTTTTGATTTTCACAAATTAACGCGAAGGCGCTGAGGCGCAGAGACGCGGAGGTTTTTTTTGTTCTTTGTGCCTTTGCGTTCAAATTATATATGTGCTTCGTTTTGGTCGTGTTGATCTGCGGGTGCTATTCCAAAAATGGATAGAAAAGTTTATGCTAGATTGTGACTTTTCGGAAAAATTGGTGTTTGATTGAATCCAACATCGATTTGGATAATTAGACAAGAAATCAATATAGCTTTTAGGAGGCAGAATGATGACGGAGAAAAAAGGTACCACTTCTAGGCGTGGTTTTTTGGGAAAAACAACGTTAGCCGCAACCGGTATATCAGCCGGATTGTATATGAAAGCTCCGGGAATTGTTTCGGCGGCTAATTCGAATGAGAAAGTTAACGTGGGATTCATTGGAGTGGGGAACCGAGGCTCGCAATTGCTGCATAGTTTCATGAGGCAGGATGATGTTCGGGTTGCGGCGTTGTGTGATGTTTACGAGCCGTATATTGAACGTGCGCGTGAGCAGGTAGACAAAAAGTTATTAGAATCACTGGGGGGCAGAGTACCTAAGATGGGAGAGAATTTCAGCGGCGTTTCGAAATACAAAGACTTTCGCCGCC
This sequence comes from uncultured bacterium, assembly GCA_964643335.1. Classification (GTDB taxonomy): domain Bacteria; phylum Hinthialibacterota; class Hinthialibacteria; order Hinthialibacterales; family Hinthialibacteraceae; genus CAZXSQ01. The sequence goes on along the minus strand of CAZXSQ010000014.1, from coordinate 23,946 downwards.
TGCTGGAACAGAAAGATATCGATGCGGTGGTGATTGCCACGCCGGATCATTGGCATGCCATACAAACCATTATGGCCTGCGAGGCCGGTAAAGATATTTATGTTGAAAAACCCCTAACTGCTACCATCGTGGAAGGCCGGAAGATGGTCGAGGCGGTTAACCGCACCAATCGCGTCAGCCAGGTTGGTTTGCACCGGCGTTCATCGAATCTATACAAAACTGCGCATGAACTGGTCAAAAATGGTGAGGTTGGAAAAGTAACAGTGGCCCGTGCTTATCGCATAAGCAACATGTACCCGCACGGCATTGGGCAATATCCTAATACTAAACCGCCGGAAGGTCTGGATTGGGATATGTGGCTGGGACCGCGTCCTGAACGTCCATTCAAGTATGACATTACTCCATACAAGTTCCGGTGGTGGGAAAATTATTCATCGCAGATCGGGAACTGGGGTGTGCATTACTTCGATGCCATTCGTTGGATGTTGGATGAGCTAGCGCCGATTTCCACCTCGGCACATGGTGGCCGATTTGCCCTCAAGGATGACCGGACTATTCCCGATACAATGGAAGTGATTCATGAACTGCCTTCAGGCGTGCTGCTTGTGTTTGGTGTGTATGAAGCCAGCGGTGGCTCGGCTTTGGCGTATGGGGAAATTGAATTAAGAGGAACCCTTGGAAACATGTATACCAATGAGGCTGGTGGGTATAAGGTGGTTCCTTCTCGCGGGGGTCAATTCCAGGAATCCGAGAGGTATATGAAAGCGCTTGAAGAAAAGCGAATGGACGGTAATATGACTGACCAGCATGTGAGGAATTTCATGGATTGCGTTAAATCACGCGAGCGTACTAATTGTGATATTGAGACAGGTCACCGGTCGACAACGTTTTCACATCTGGCGAATATCGCAATGGATACCAGAACCCGCCTTGACTGGGATGCCGAAAATGAGCGCTTTACGAACAGCGAAGAGGCCAACCAAATGCTGCATTATGAATATAGGAAGCCTTGGAAGTTGGGATAGATGGTTTACGCCTGTCGGCTAACTCATCCTACAAATTAGAATATATTATTTGGGGCCGATATATTTGCGAGAGATAACAATGTTGTCGATGTATAGGTGATGACCGCTTTGCGAGGTCCATTTACCGCCAAGATAGACGTTCAGCCAAATTGATTCGATCTTGAGGGCGGGTACATCGCGCATGCGTATATCGTTTTTTTCAAAAGCCAACCGTCCATCCACCCAGGCTCGCAGAATGCCGTCATTTTGTTTCGGGGTGTTCATGTGCGCATATTGTTCAATGCAGTACCAGCGGTTGTTTGCCAAATAACCGAGATTGTCCTTTTCCCAAACCCAATGTGAGCCGTAGCGGCCACGCATATCCACGTGATAGCAGTAGAAGCCTATGGGAGTTTTTTGGTTTTCTTGGCCGAGAAACAAACCTCGTGCCGACCAGCCGTCATCTCCATGAACTTTGCGTCCGCCCCAACCGGCGCGGCCATAAATTCCGCCGATACCAGGGAGTTTTCCGCCTCTTTTCGGATTCCAATCGTCAGCGAAACGAAGATAATAACGGAAATATATTTCTTCGGGTTCCATGCCGGTTTGATCTTTGAATTTGTATCCAATGCTTGTGCCGTAATGCCCGCCTTGGTCTACTCTAATACGCAATGCTTTGCCATTGTGGGGAGTGAATTTTCTTTCCCTGTCAGTGGATATGATCGCGATGTGTTTATCTTTGTGATTCAATCTCCAGTTCTTGTACCAGTTTTCTAACTCGAAATCGCACCTTGGAAAACCATTCATCATAATCTTAATTTTTTTCTTTCAAAAAATACTCAAAGAAATCATAAATTTGCTTGTTTGATTTGTTCGTGGGAGAGTGTCCTTTTCTGTTGGTCATGGCTACTCGGTTGGTGAATCCTAGGGATTTGTTTACGGCGATGGCGTGGTTCAGAGCTTTCCACCGTTCGAGTTGGTCTTCTGAACCACCAGAGACCAGGAATGGGCGTGGAGCCATGAGGGCGTGAAGTTCATGCAGATCGTGCCCTTTTTCGATGAGTGTTTTATATGCGCCGGTTCTCGGATTATCCTTATTTGGAACGCCGGGTTCACGGGTGATATCTGGATCGTATCCTAGATACCATGGTTCCCAATAATTCACATTCGGGCGGCTTTCATCAAATACAATCCCTCCATCGGACCAGGCGGCGCAGGCGAATTTGTCGTAAAGACATGAGGCGAACATCGCCCATTTTCCACCATAGGAATGCCCAACGATTCCAATACGAACGGGATCAACTTCGGGAAG
>CAZXSQ010000014.1:0-21620 GCA_964643335.1 uncultured bacterium | reverse complement strand
GCCGCGGCATAAGCCAGAGCGGATAACGGTTGGAACTGGGCGTTCTCTTTGCTGGGATAATACAATGAGGCTCCCATTCCAATCGATAAAGCTACAAATCCCCGCTTGGCCAGTTGATAGGCGAAATCGCGGTTTTCCCTGCCGAGACCAATGCCGGTTGCAGGCTCATAATAAACCACAATCACAGCAGGGAATGGAGGCTCGCCATCGGGGATGAGAAGGTAGCCGTCGATTGTTCGTTTGTCTGGGGCGATTTCTACATCGACTTTATGTTGAATGAAGTTTTCTCGGCGCTTTTTCTCAATGTAATGAATTCGTGGTTCTTCCAGCAGAGAAGGCCAGGGGTTCATTATTTTATGCCAAGTTTGCAGTATTTCTTCTCTGCGTTTTTGCCACTCGTTGGCTGTTTTGACCGGTGTGCCGTCATAAAACTTGAGTGGTGATTTGAAATCGCCAAAATCATTTTTATATTCCGGTGGTGGACTAAAGTAGGGGGCGATTGATTGAGGAAGTGCTTTGGAATGGCGCTGTTTCGTTTTAATGGACTGCCCAATTTTTTTGAGAAATTCATTATAGACTTCGTCGGTGATTTTGAAATCATTTTGATCCAATCCCAGCCGGACAACTACCATGTTCCATTCGGGAATGATGAACATATCGTTATTGTTGTAACCGCTGGCGGCGTAGGCGCCTGTGGGGACATCCGGCCATTTCAGTTTTCCGTTGGCTTTTACGCCATTGACCCACCAATTGAATCCGTACATGCCGCGACCGTCTATGTTGCTTTCAGGATGTCCCAGTGGCATGGTTCTTGGAACATGCACTGAACTTGCCTTTTCAACCCAATTCTCGCTGATTAGTTGTTTGCCGTTCCATTTACCTTTGTTCAGAAATAAATGACCGAAGCGGGCGAGTTCGCGCGCACAGATAAAGATGTGGTTGTTGTTTCCGGAACCGCCATTGACGATCAATCCGTCAACTTTACCAAATTCCCCCCAATCCCATTTATTTGGATTCATGCCGATAGGGTCGGCGATTTTTCGTTTGAAATAGGTTTCGATTTTCTCATCTGCAATTCTGGTCAAGACGTTGGCGAATTGATTCATGGCAGAGTCCCAGTAGGCATATTTGGTGCCGGGTTCGAATAAAGGAGTATCGGCAGGAAGAAACGGTGTAGTACTGGGGCCGTGTTTGTAGTTGCCGCGTGGTTCGTCACCGACGGCATAATAGCCGGAGGTCATGGTTGTGAAGTGGCGAAGGGTAATGCCTGGGAACGTTTCGGATAATGAGGGTAAATATTTATGGGCTGGCGTGTCCAGTGTGGTTTTGCCTTCATCGATGAGCAAGCCGAGGACGGTGCTGGTGAATGATTTTGTCAATGACCATACCCCGTGAACTTTATCGATATTTGGGCCTTTATGGATCATAAAACCATTGCGGATGATGACAAGTTCGCTTACGCCGTCATTACCCGAATGAGTTTTTAGATATTCAATTGCTTCTCTAAGTTTTTCCGAGTCGACGTTTTGGTCTTCCGGTTCAACTTCTGTCCATTGATCGGTGGGGAAGTGAATTTGGCTAGAAGCAATGGAGTGTGAAACGGTCATGCAAAGGCTTGCGATGATGAATAGTACAATGAGGTTTGAGGTTTTCATATTTCCTGTCCTTGATAGAAAGTTACGTTCAATATATAAATGTCTCTTCATAATTGCAACCCAATCCAATCTAACGCATTCATTCTTGAGAATTCAATCATCCCAAAGTAAAAACTTTTTTGGATGTTTCTTTTGATTTCATTGACCTGAAATTGAGTGAGTTCTTCATCTTCCACATAGCGAAGGTTTTCATGATCGATAGATATCAGTCTTGAAATGGACTTGTATGTCCTTCGGCGATCCAAAATAATGAAATGATACCAAGAATAAGTAGTATCCCCATTGATTGAAACATTCGTTTCTTCTCCTTTTGCAGGCAAAGTATATCTCAATTCAGAATTCTGAGTAATTACGATTATTATTCCTGGTTATAATTCTTCAACTTCACCGGCGACAGATGCCCCGGTTTTTAATCCCAGAACAAACCAACCTAAAGCCAAAATACCTACGGCAAAAATGGTGTCTCCAATGACCCGTGTCCATCGCAGTGTGTCCATGATACCTGTTTGCAGGAACTCTGCTGAGCGTGCATGCCACATGCCTGTTTCCACACTGGCCCAGGTTTGCATCATGCCGCGCGGCAGGTCGGATAGCAGGACCATGAGTGCTAGGCCGATATTGATCGACCAGAAGGCAAAGGACAACATATTTGTTTTCCATATCTTGTGGGTTCCGAGACCTTTCAGGCAGAATAAGGTCAAGCCGATGCCTAACATACCATACACTCCGAATAGTGCCGTATGGGCATGAACGGCTGTGGTGTTCAATCCCTGCATGTAATAAAGGGCGATAGGCGGATTGATGAAGAATCCAAATAAACCGGCCCCGACCAGATTCCAAAATGCCACTGCTATGAAACAATAGATTGGCCATTTATAGGCTTGAACCCATGGTTTAGCCCGGCTGAGGGATAAATTTTCATAGGCTTCGAAACCGATAAGCACCAGAGGCACCACTTCGAGAGCGCTAAACGTTGCTCCCAAAGCCAGGATTGCAGTAGGGGTTCCGGTAAAATACAAATGATGGAAGGTGCCGATAATCCCGCCAAACAGGAAAATTGCACATGAAAACAGCACCGCGGCAGTCGCCGTTCCGATCCGAAGCAGCCCCATGCGTGTGAACAGGAAGGCAATCGCAACGGTAGCAAAAACTTCGAAGAATCCTTCAACCCAAAGGTGAACAACCCACCATCGCCAATATTCGGCTATAGCAAGATGGGTTTGCTGCTGCCATACCAATCCGGCTCCATAAAACAGGGCGATGGCTCCACTCGCTATGAGGAACAAAGAAAGCAAATGGCGATGCTCACTCGGTTGTTTGAGCGCCGGTAATAAGGCACGTCCCATCAGGAATAACCAAAGGAACAACCCAATCAGAAGAAATATTTGCCAGAATCGCCCAAGATCGACATATTCATATCCCTGATGCCCGAACCAGAAATTCGCCGTCAGTCCCATTTGCTGCCGAGTGGCAAACCAGGTTCCGAACATCGAACCGGCCACGATGATCAACAAACTGACAAACAGAAAATTCACGCCAGCCTTCTGGTATTTAGGTTCGTAATTTGAAACCGCTGGAGCGATGAACAACCCTGTCGCCAGCCAAGCTGCCGCAATCCAAAAAATAGCAAGTTGTACGTGCCATGTTCTGGTAACGGCATAGGGGAGGATATCGGCTAAAGGGATGCCATAAAAGCCGGAGCCTTCCACCCCATAATGGGCGGTAATTGCTCCCATACCTACTTGAACGACCATCAAAATAATCACCACCCAGAAATATTTCAATGTGGCCTTCATCGAGGGAGTGAGTTGAAGTCCTAAAAGTGGGTCTTTATGAGGTAATTCACCTTCATCAGGTTTCTCTTTTTCCTTTTCTTTCAAGACGGCGTAATACCAGGCCAACGCTCCGATCCCTGCAAGAAGCAGTACAAAGCTAATAACCGACCATACAACTATCGGCCCGGTTGATTGATTCCCGATGAGCGGCTCGGGTGGCCAATTCTGGGTGTACGTAACATTTTGTCCGGGACGATTAGTCGAGCAGGCCCAGGCAGCCCAAAAGAAAAAGGCGTTCATCTGTTGTTGGCGTTCTTCACTGCGCAGGACATCGCGGGGGATAGCATACGCTTCGCGCAGGTCATCGAGTTCGGTATCGTCTCCAAAGAGCTTTTCATAATGTTGACTGACTGCACCAATCGCTTTTGCCCGATCGGATGAGACGGTAATCCCGCCGGTTTCTGCATCGTAAGTGTTCGTTCGCAGTTCAGTTTTTAACCGTGCTTTGAGGGAGGCGATTTGTTCGGAGGTTAGATCTTCATATGATTCAGTGTTGTATTCCTGTTGTGCCCAATAGTTCAGCAGCCATACGGATTCGCGATGAATCCAATCCGCAGACCAATCGGGGGCAACATAAGAACCATGTCCCCAAACAGTACCCATCTGCTGCCCACCGGTTGATTGCCATACGTTTTGACCGTCACGAATGTCCTGGCCGGTAAAAAGAACCTGGCTTTCGGTGGTGACAACTTTTTCGGGTATGGGAGGCGCCTGGAGATAAATCTGCCAGCCGTAATAACTCAACACTACAAACGAAATGACAATGATGGAAAGCAGGGCAATCCACAATCTGGTATAACGCATCGTTTTTCCCTCCGTTTGTTTATATAAGATTGTTTAAATGGCTAATTTTGATGTCCACAGCATTTCGGCATATCCTCTGTTTGTACTTGCGGTACGTTGTACCGTTCGGCAAGAGATTGAGCTATTTGTAGATATTTATCGTGAATCCCTTCTCCCATTTTTTCATGCTCGACCTGGTCGAATTTCGATTGGAGTAACTGTTGGTCCTCGTCACTCATCGCCTGGTTGGCCATTGAAAAAAGGCAGTGGTCTTCTTTTTGTATGTGTTCTCTCAGCATATGAACATAGGAATTGGCATGTTGGATGAAACGCTGTAATGCTTCTTTATCACCCTGTGAAGCGGCGGGAATAGCATCACTCATTCCTTTTACATAGGAGCGCCCTTCTTCATGTTCATGGAGCATGACACCAGTCGGCCCGCTTTCACGCGCAAACCCTTTGGATTCCATCATCGGGAAAAGATGATCTTCTTCTTTACAATGATGACAGTGATCGGCAAATGAACGGAAGAAATCAACTGCTTGTTCTGCCGGTTCTTTTTCGAGGTGGCCTTGGTTGATGCCTTCTTTTGCTATTTTTTCCAAGCAGTTTAAGACTTGTTCGATGATTCGATGTTCGTTCATTAATATTTCTGTAGGTTTCATGATATGATTTCTCCTTTTTTGAAAATTGAAATGATTTCCCGGTAGGGGTGGTTCGGGAACCGCCCCTACGGAATACCGGCTTGGCGGTAGGGCGGTTCCCGAACCGCCCTTACGGAATACCAGCTTGATTGTTAAATTTTTTATTCACGATGTTGCTTGACTTAAATGTGTATTTTTGATTTGTGAACTCTGAAGCTGATTCTTTGTTGCATTCAGGGCATTGACCAGTGATTGGGGATTCACATCCATTTTCCGGCAGGCCGATTCAATGGTGACTTTCCCGGCTATGGTTTTTCTGATCAAGGGATTCTTTAATGGTTTAAAACCATAAACCAGAAACGTATCGAGCAGTTCAGGATGATGGTGTAATACATCACCTACGAGATTGGTTTCAACGATGGGTGAATCCGAAGTATAAGGTGTATAAGGTTCGACCGACTGAGGTGAAGACTTTCGAATTCGTGCCCGGTCTGACATAACGGCCAGAAGGTGCAAGCCCCATACAGCAAGTCCTGTAACTTCAAGAATACCGCTTATCCCGGCGATCGGGAAGTAAACTCCGGAGAAGTCCGTCAATACCTGACCGGCAACTCGAATACTGCAACCCACATTGATCAGAATAAACGGGATCCATAACGAAGCCAAAGAATGCAAGTCTATTCCTTTTAATGTGGGGACAACCTTCGCCGCCACACCCATGATCATCATACTGATGAATCCAACGGTGATCGCGTGCCGGATGGCACCGTAATAAGCATGAGAGAATCTCATTTGAGCGGCTTCGCTCTCCGGTGAGAAAAATGGTAACAGGCCAAACTGATATACCGGCAGCAAGACCAGCATGGCCAATGAAATGAAAAGCCAAATATAAGCAGCCCTCAGAAATTTCAAATTCCGGTCATGTTCTTTTGGCGATGAATATATTTTCCAATCCAATACCAGATACACTACGCTGGACGCCAACAATAATATGGAGGTATACCATAATCCCGCCCAGGCGTGCGATTGGGTGCGCATGAGAATGAATCCGATGATTTCACCAATTATCGCAGCATTGATGGCAATCAAGGCATAGCGGCTTTTCGTTGGATTCGGAGCCGGAAGGCCATAAAAGTGATGAAAAACCCGTTGACTCACGCCTAAGATCATCAGCAAAGCAAAACCGTGAATTTGTATTTCTCTGAGTGGCGCCTGCCAGACCGATATAATCCCCAGCAGCTGTTCCTGGCTGGTGACTGAAATCGTGACGATAAACAAACCGGTTTCATAAATGGCTTGAATCACAAACCAGACCAATGAACTCAAGATGAAATAATCGTAAAAAGCCAATGGTTTGCCCGAACGTTTCAAGGTAATTCCAATAATCCAGGTAAAAAGAACAATCGCGGCAATTTCTAGAAACGAAGCGAATATGGAGATTGACCAGACTTGAGGATACGCTAATCCTAGTGGTTCACCCAACGAACGCCCAACTATACCGGCGAGCATCATAAACAGAGTCGTATATGCCAATCGGGGATAAGCGAGGCTTGTGTGTTTAAAACGCGGAAAAGCCTGGTAAGCAAATCCCATAACAAACAATCCTACCCAACCGAAAATCTGGGCGTGGCCATGGGCGTTGACTTCATGAATACCAACGGCGGTGAATGATTTCAGAAAACCGATTTTGAGGAGTAAATAAGCCCCCCATACCGCTCCCAAACTCAACACAACGGCAATACCCGCTTTGAAAAATGGCTGGTAGATGACATCTTCGATTTTCTCTTGTTGCTTCTCATTTGGTGAAGAATCGGGTAATGGAGTTTCCTGATCTATTAATCCAGGATCGTCAATGGCTGCGTGGATTTCGTGAAGCAATTGATCAATAGGTACATCATGAGCATTGGCGAAAAACTCAAGCGTTTCCATTGGGCCTAATTGGCCGCCGCATCCTTGCAACCCATACTTGTCCAGAATCGGGCGGACATGCGGGGCGCTTAACAACAGATCGGGGATGGTGGTTTGTTTATCGATCATTTTCTTTAGATCATTCATGGCCAAACTCCTAAACTATAATCGCATATGATTATCTGATTATTAAAAAAATAATCAGTTTAAAGTAACAGTATTTTTTGACAATAGGTCGGTGACGGTTGTTTCTTTCAGCATTTTTATATAGGCATCCCGGATTTCCTTCCAGCGATAATGGATGGCACAGGGATTATTTTCATCGCAGGATTCGCGTCCCAAAATGCAGCCATTCCATCGGCTGATGTGTTCGATGGGTTCAACAATTTCATATAAGGAGATTTCCTTGGGATCGCGTGCAAGTTGAAAACCTCCGCCGAGTCCCTTTTGAGAAATTACCAAACCTTCTCGTGATAATAATTGGAGCAGCTTGCCGAGATAATTCCGGGGTGCCTTGATCCTATCGGCGATAGAACCTGCACCTGCATAGGAACCTTCCGGCAGTTCAGCCAAGGTAGCCACTGCTCGGACAGCGTGAATTCCAGTTTTTGATAACATGCTTTTGTTCCTTAATTATTAATCGCATGTTATTATACGATTTGTAAAGATTATGTGCAAGTGGGATTAACGCGAAGGCGCGGGTACGCTTCGATCTTGTTCATATCTATGAAGATATTGCCAGGGATAGTCCGGAACATGCGGAGCGATTTGTAAACGATCTTTTGAGACAGATTTATAAACTGGCTCATATTCGCATGGCAGGTGCACCACGGGACTGGATAAAACCCGGAGTTAAAGCATTTCCCTATCGCAGACGATGTTTTTATTGCCGAGTTGAAGGTAAAACCTTGATTATTTTGCGCATTCTACACGGTTCATGTTCACGCCAGCATCATTCGCCGCTTTGGGGCAACTTACAACTAGGGATCAAACTTATATCCGCTGCTTAACTATTGCAATATAATGTGGGAAAATTGTTGGACAAAGGTGGGATTCATAAATTCATCCCACATTACATGGGAATCGTAGAATTACCCTCTGATAAATTGAATTAAAGTTCTTTGAGGAGAAGAAACATGAGAAAAACTTCTTCATTTCAAGCAGCGTTTACGCTTATTGAATTATTGATCGTTGTGGCCATTATTGGGATATTGGCGGCGATTGCTGTTCCTAATTTTCTGAATGCGCAGCTTCGGGCTAAGGTAGCGCGGGCGGAGTCCGATATGTCCGGCTTGGTGACCGCGGTTCAGATGTATCAGGTGGACAACAACGGTTTCCCGCTGGATGCTACCGACTCGCGTGGTTCGGGGCAGAGTCTTGGCTATTGTCCGCTTGCCTTGACCAGCCCCATTGCGTACGTGTCTACTATCCCACCCGATGTGTTTCGTTTGCACGAACAGCGGGATGACGGTGGAAGCCGCTACTTCGCCGGTTTGAATACACCACCTTACTGGTACGTGCACAATGTCCCGCAAAGCAGTTGGGCCAACTCATACTGGGCGGTGTTTCTGGAGGAACGGGGAGCGTCCAAAGCGATTCAATTCCTGCTGGCCTCCATTGGTCCGGATGTACAATGGCGAGTCAATCCCGGCAGCGGAGAACCCATCCGCTTCGTACAATACAGCCCCAGCAACGGCTTAATGAGCTTCGGCGACATCATCAAAACCGGCCCGTAATACTTAAAATACTGTTGTCAGAATTTGGATACCCAGGATTTATGGGATTACCCCGTATAAAGACTTTTCAATAAATAATCTTGGTAATCCTTCCATCCTGGCCAATCCTGATTCAGACAATCCCCAATATAAATACTCCAAAGGTAAAAGCCCGGGGTGCCAAAGGCAAGGCGAAGCCAGCCTTTGACGTAAGAGGCACCAGGTACCACTACCCGCAAGGGCTTCCGCCGCGGCGGATTGCCCTTGCCACCCAGCCGTTCAACCTTTTTTGTTGATGTAGGATTTACAGAAACAATATTGCCACTTTCTGGGTTGATAACCACCTCAGCTTGGCGGCATTAAAAATCTTTCATATAACGAATTTGTATTACTTTTTCGTTTTTTCGTAATGTTTGATCAAATTCGAAATGAGTTTATTCACACTACAATTCTCTATCTGAGCTAGATGATTTAGTTTTTTGAAATTTGCTGTGGATATCTTTTTGTCGAGTTGGACTACACTTCCATCATTCCATTGCAGGATCATTCGATCATTGAGTATGAACTTGTCCGGATACTCTTTGGCGGCTCGTTTCTTTGTTTGCTTCCATGCTTCATCAATATCGCGTGTAGGAGACATCTGCCCCAACAAACCCATTCTTGCAACGATTGCCTCTTTTAAATTGGACGTACCGTACGGTAACTGAATGAGGATATCCAGCATCGCCTGCGAAAGTTTCCCTTTTGATGATGATCCGACATTCATACCGGCTCTTCTCATTTTTGCAAAATCATTTCTCTTGAGCATTTTCATCTCCTTTCTGACAATAGATTCCCCATATGAATACACGTCCCGGTTGTAAATCACAACGTCCTGTGTGATTATAATACTACCCGGACGGATGGTATAAGAGTGTTTCATTTTAAAAGGAGAAACATGAGAAGAGTTGTTATTGTTGTTCTTTTATTATGCATCGCATTGTTTTCGTACGCGGATAATACCTGGAAACAATCACTGCACGAGAAAGAGAAACTCATCGAGCAGGGAATTCAACTAAAGCATAATATCATGGGACTGTATCCCTCGCGGGTGGAAATTCCCCGCGAGGGCGGCCCTATCGATATCACCACAACCAACCCTTTCGCGGATATCCAACACGCAGTTTGTTGGACCGCCAATTATCTTGCGGGGCTTTCTTATAAATATGCGTTTCTGAAGAAATCCGGTGCACCGGATGAAATCCTTAATGCTGCAAAGGAAAGAGCGGACGAGGTATTTGAAGCGGTGTATCGATGCCAACGGATTACCGGCCGCCGCGGATTGCAGGCGAGAGGCTATTTTCTCGGTCACGGTGAAACGTACGCTGAACGGATGCACTCATCGAAGCTCCCTTTCTGGCGTCAGGGAACCGTGGATGGCCAGTCCTTTCGCTGGGTTGGTGATCCAAGCCACCACAACTACAGCGATGCCATACACGGTTTAGCGCAATACTACCTGCTCGCTGCTGAAGGTGAACAAAAAGAACGCGCGCGTGAAGCCATCGATGCATTGGTCAGTTATTGGGTGGATAATGATCTAAACATAGCCAAGTATGATCGCTCTCTCCGTGAAGTCCCCATTCTTGGAATCACTGATGGAAAAACTCTCAACACCCGCGTCATGATGGCTATCGCCGGAGCCAAAGTTGCCCATTATGCCACCGGAAAAGAAAAGTTCAAAAACGTGTATGATAAGTTGACCGAACAATACGGTGTGCGGAAACTTGAAAAATTCAGAACCAGCAAAGATTTCGATGACGCCGAACATGTTTTTTGCCATCTCGATGTACTGTTCCGAATCGAGGACGATCCAGAGCTATTAGCAGGCTATCAAAAAGTAGCGGATGGTCTATGGGCGAATCATAAAACCGACGCGCAAAGCTTATTCACCTACACCTATTATTCGTTGGAACCTGAAACAGAAGAGGACGAAGAAGCGAGAGAGAAACATCTGAACCAGGCGCTTTTCTCCCTCCAAACTTTCCCAACCGACATGACGCTCAAACCCAGGATGAACAGCCTGAATCCTGAACTTGAACCGCCGTATCCCACCTACCAGGCGGCGTGGGACAACGAATATATATGGAAATCAAATTTGTTGCGTTCAGACGGTTGGCTAAGCCGTACCGTCATTGATATCGTCGTCTCGCCGGAAGACCCGATGGTTCTATATGCCGTGGGAGAAGCAGGAGGCTTGTACCAATCACGTGACGGCGCCCAAACATGGCAAAACTGGCTGCCGATCGATCAGCATCTGCAGGTACCGGTAAAAAGCATTGATACCGGGCGCCGTTCCCGCATCCTGGCCGTTGCGGCTTCGGATGGATTTTATTTGACAACGACCGCTGGAAGCGATTGGGAAAAATTACCCGTACCTTATAAAGGTGCACCAGTCCAGTTGATGTTCGATCCCGAAAACGCCAACGTCCTTTATGCCATATCCACACAAGGCGTTTATCGAAGCCTTGATTTCGGAGAAGACTATGTAGGGCAGTCTTGGGAATCTCTAACCGGCACGCTGCCCCCATTGAATAATGCAAAATTCTACATGGCTTTTGGAGAGCCTAAGCGTATCTATGCTGTTACAGAAAATCGGTTATTTACCCATACGCTTGATGAGAATGAATGGCAGCGGAAAACAGATTTTGGAATCGGAGAGTACGCGGAGACTTATCCTTGGTTTGCTGTTGACCCCAATAATTCCAATCGAGTTATCACAGGCTTCCGGTCAAAAAATGAATGGACTGGAACACTGTCCGTCATTCAAATCAGCGAAGATGCCGGTGACACCTGGAGCAACAGTTTTGAAGATATATTAAAACATATTTCGCAACACGGCATCATGTCGATTGTGAGACTTGGAGTAATGGGAGAATTAAACCAGTTGGTTATTGACCCAAATGAATCTAAGATCATGTATGCCACGTCTGATCGCGGAATCATGGTTTCAACCGATGGCGGCAAAAATTGGGAAAAATATTCGGAAGGTTTTTCTATTCCGTTGGTTAAGTCTATTATGGTATCAAAGCAAAACAATTGGGTTTTCGCCGGGACACCCGCCGGTCTTTATGTTTCAAAAGATCAAGGACAAAACTGGCAAGATGGGAACCTGTGGCTTCAATTTAAAAAGAACACACGCCATGAACTAGGTGGCGCTTCATTTATTGATGCATATTGGAGAGGCCGTTACCATGGATTTATCGATGATGAAACCGCCCATCGAGAGTGGAAAGAATGATGTTTAATCTTTAAAATACAATCCAGAAAGGATGGACACATGAAAATAACATTCACTTCAATCTTGTTCCTGTATTTAATCATCGGAGCACCAATTATGAACGCACAGGATTTTCCCTACGTCACCGAAATACAGCGGATAAAAATGCTGCAGCCTCCGGACACAAAACCGGTTCGCATGGTGTTGGATACGGACACGTACAATGAAATCGACGATCAATTCGCGTTAGTCTATGCGCTCATTTCAAAAGAACTGGATGTGCAGGCGGTTTATGCCGCTCCGTTCAAAAACAGCCGGTCCAAAAGCCCCGGCGATGGGATGGAGAAAAGTTACGAAGAAATTCTCCGGATTCTGGATAAACTAGACCGGTCGCCTGAAGGATTTGCTTTTCGGGGCAGCACACATTATGTAACCGATTTAAAGAATCCTGAAAAAAGCCCGGCAGCCATGGATTTAATTGCCAAAGCGAAAAAGAGCAGCCCTGACGATCCGCTCTATGTCGCCCCGGTTGGAGCGATAACCAATGTGGCCAATGCCATTCTCATCGATCCATCCATTATTCAAAATATCGTCATTGTATGGCTTGGCGGCAATGGCCACAACTGGCCGCATCAGCGAGAATTTAACTTCAGGCAGGATTTAAACGCTTCACGAACCATTTTTGATTGCGGGGTACCGTTTGTGCAAGTTCCCTGCACTCCCATCGTCACTCATTTCACCACGACTGTTCCTGAAATGGAGCGCTATGTGGGTGGACGGGGTGCGATTGGTGATTATCTTCTTGAAATCTTCAAAGATTATAGGAAAGATCATTTTGGCTGGTCAAAAGTGCTGTGGGATATGACAGCCGTCGCCTGGCTGATTAACGATGATTGGCTGCCATCCGATCTCGTCCACAGCCCCATCGTGACAGACAACTACACATTCAGCTTCGATGACTCCAGGCATTTTATCCGGGCGGTGAAATTTGTGCATCGCGATCCAATCTTCAGAGATTTCTTTACTAAACTTGATAAACTCGATGATTGATATGAAATAATTCATTAATAAATCCCATGTTAAAAGGTCAAACAAAATGAAAAATCAAAAACAGAAACTATCACTCAATCGGCGAGATTTCATCGCAGGCGCATCGGCAATCACGATACTAAGCTCGAAAACGGCATTCGGGGCTGCGGCGAATGAAAAGATCAAGTTGGGCCTCATCGGATGTGGTGGACGCGGCACCTGGATCACTCGTTTGTTCCTTGATCACGGCGGTTATGAAGTCGCAGCCTGTTCGGATTATTTCGAAGACCGTGTTACCCGATACGGTGACCGGTTTGAAGTGCCTGAAAATAAACGGTTTACTGGATTGTCTGGCCATAAGCGGCTGTTGGAGACGGATATCCAAGCCGTAGCGATTGAAAGCCCGCCGTACTTCCACCCAATGCAGGCGGAAGATGCGGTTGACGCGGGCAAAAATGTTTACGTTGCCAAACCCATCGCCGTCGATGTCCCCGGTTGTATGACCATCAAAGAAAGTGGAAGAAAGGCATCTCAGAAAAGATTATGTTTCCTGGTTGATTTTCAAACCCGGGCCAACAAGTTTTATATTGAAGCGCTCAAGCGCGTACATAACGGCGCTTTAGGGCGTTTCGCTTTCGGTGAAGCATCCTACCATGCCGGCAATCCCTGGACACGACAGATTGACATCATGAAGGAAGACCCTAACAATAAAGAGAACCGGCTTCGCGCCTGGGGATTGGACAAGATACTTTCCGGTGACATCATTACAGAACAAAACATCCATACGCTGGATGTCGCCAGTTGGATTCTCGACCAAGAGCCGGTGCAGGCGTCAGGTTCCTGCGGCAGAAAAATCCGCAACGACGGCGGCACATGCCATGATTCGTTCATGCTTGTATTTGAGTATCCTGACAAAGTTGGTATATCTTTCAGTTCGCGGCAGTTTGAAGGATACGGATCACGTGGAGGTATCCGCAACCGGATGTACGGTTCCGGCGGCGTGCTGGAAACAGAATACGGAGGCGAAGTAATTATCCGGGGCAAGCATGAATACCCCGGCGGCCAGACAGGAAACATATTTACCGAGGGCGCAGCGGCCAACATCGCTACGTTTCACAAAAACATCATGGAAGAGAACTTCGAAAATCCCACAGTCGAGCCAAGCGTCCGAAGCAACCTGCTAACAATCCTAGGTCGCACAGCCGCCTACCGCAACGAAATTGTTACTTGGAAACAAATCCTGGAAGAGGATAGGAAGCTTGAGTTTGATTTGACGGGGTTGAAGTTGTGATTATGGGGGTTGCTTTTCAAGATGTGGGTATCTCCAGCTCGCCCGAGAATTGTACTATAAGTTAAGACTTTATGGGGACTTATGATTTACTTTTTATTCATTTGCAGATAATGCTGCAGTTTTCTTTCAAGACTTTGTGCTTCATTTTCTTTGTTGAGTTTACGTAAAAATTTAGCGTATTGTTCCACGCAATCTGTAAGGAAAAGTGATTTGTCTTCGTGTTTGCTCTGTATAAGCATATTTAAAGTCTGCTTATATAATCTGTCCGCCTATTGGTATTTTGGAATCCTGTCATTATTTTCATAGATCAAGCTCAATTTCAATAATGATTTGACCTGTAAAAATATTTCCTCTTTGTAATATTTTTGCAGAAGAGTTATACGTTTTTTTACTAAAGGTTCTGCTTTATTATAATCGTTGATCAACATATAAAAAGAACTCACAATGTCAGCGGCACGAAATGCTATTTGATCCTCCCGTCTTAAAATCTTTTCAGCGATGGGTTCCATCCATTCAATAATAGGTATTACCAAATTATACTGATTTAGGTTGTAATATAAATTTACCAAATGGTACTTATATTCCATCAGTTGAACATCCAAGTTAACATCTATTGTGGCTTTTTCCCGAATCTCAATGGCTATTTTAAGTTCGTGTTCAGCCTTATCTAACTGATTTTGTTCAAGATAGACTTTAAAAATGCGGAAATGGCTGTCAGAAACATCCGGATGCCCCTCACCCAGCGCAATTTTCCATGCTTCCAAGCCTTGACGGTAATATTCTTCTGCTTCTTGAAACCTCTTCTGCTCTAAGAACCAATCGCCCAGACGGTCGAAAGAAATTCCCCTGCGAGGATCATTTCCGGCAAAATTTGCTGTGGTTTCCAATGCAGTAAAAAGATTTTTGTACGCTTCATCGAAATTTCTTTGAGTTTGCAGATGTATGCCTTGCTTTATGCTTTTACTCCACTGTTGTTCGATTTGAAGGGTTTGAATGGAGTCTTCAATCATTTCTGCCACCGTACGATTTTTTATCTGACTCTCTAAATTTAACAATTCTTGTGCCGATACAAGAAGTTGGTACAATAAATGATAACAAAATCTATATAAAAAGAAAGAATCGGAAGTGAAGGGTAAATTTGTACTTGTTTTTGGAACCGGTCAGAAATTATTCGGTCTATTCGGTGGCGGCGGGATTCAAGGCACGGTTGAAGCCTTCACCAATATGGGCATACTGTTACCAAGTCTAACGGTAACGGCGTGGTTGGTTGCAATGATTGAATTTTTTGGAGGAATCGCATTCATTCTCGGCTTTTTTACTTGTGAAGCCTCAATCTTGATTATTTAAGTCATGTTAGGAGCGATTTGGACGGTTCATTGGAAGAATGGATTTTTTTTAGCGAACGACGGTTTCGAGTATAATTTTGCTTTAATTGGTGGATGCTTATGTCTTTAAGTCAGTGGAGGGAAAGCAGCCTCCATCGATCGAATCGTTTTCCCAAAAGGCAAATGGAAATTTGTGAAGGATCCATCGAAGTTAAAGTTGGAACCACCGGTGGAGTGAAGGCGAATTTATTTTCCCCTAAAAATGTACAGTGTTATCATCATATATTACATATAAATAATATTTAAGAATCTGAAAAACCATTATCATACATAAAATCAAGAAAAAACAATCGGCGAATATAAGATCAAGAAAAAGATTGAATATGAATGAAACCAGTACAACGGTTATTCAAAATCAGCTTTCACAGAAGGTATTTGAATTTGAAAAAGAATTTCCGGTTCACCAAATTTTTTTTCGCCAGGAAATACCCGTGTGGCCGATCTTGCGTGTGTTAGCTCATTATTGGATCGGACAAATAAACAGAAAAGATGAAAATAACCAAGAGAAAGACAATCAAGTACTTAAGACATACAATTGGCAAAAATACCTATTGGAAATCGCTACTCCTTCGAAAGGAGGTAAGGGGCCTGAATCCAAAATTTTAAGTGAACCCGCTCAAGGTGATGTTGTTTTTATATCCTCATTAAATTACCGGCGTTTTTGCGTAGAGGATGGTTTATATGATGTGCTTATTGATCCGTTTATTGATATTCTAAAAGATCAAAAAATCTCATATTCAATTATTGAATATGGCGATAAACCACTTATTGGCCTTCCCAGGTGTGAATACACGTTTTATTTACAACCAGTAATCGATCAAGCACGCATGCAAATACATCAAAATTTTAACCAACTTTTTAATTCCTTTGAAATACAAGAACCGGATTATTACAAACGGTTTGTGAATTACCTGGAAACTCAAAAGTATCAGAAAAAATATTCGCCATGGATTGGCATATTAAAAGCAATCGCCTTACTCAAACTATTAACCAATTATTACCTTAATTTATTTAACAAGCATAAACCGAAACTGGTTATGGTGGTGTGTTGGTGGGGAATCCAAAATATGGCAGCGATTCTTGCTGCCCGTATTTTAAAGATCCCTTCAATGGATATTCAACATGGGGGACTCAGTTATTATCATATTCCGAATCGTTTCTGGAGTAAGCAACCGCCAAAGGATTACACCATAGTACCGGATTTTTTTTGGGCATGGGGTACTTACTTTAAGGATCTGATCATAAAAGAAAACATTGTATTCAATAAAAATAATGTTATCGCTGGAGGATTCCCCTGGTTACTTTTATGGCGGGAAAAATATAATCCTGAAATCACAAAAACCCGCCAAACATTTAAAAATATTTACCTATCCAAAAATGATAAGAAAAATATTCTCTGTACATTGGCCGGATATATCGACGAAGAAGAAGTGGCCTCCTTTGTGAAAGAGATTATTAAGTCACTGCCTATTGAATGCCGCTGGTATATTCGTATCCATCCGGGTCAATTTTTTAAAAGTGACAGTTTACAAACCTATTTTCAAGATAGAGACAATGTCGATGTAATTGACGCGTGCAAGTTACCGCTGTATGTTCTTTTTGATTTAGCCTCGGTACATCTTTCTTGGGGATCTACCACAACATATGAAAGTCTCGCAATGAATATCCCAACGATAGTTGTCCACGAAATAGGACAAGCAAGAAATGCTGATATTCTATCCAAAGAGTTTTTACCTTTTTCAACCAATCCATCAGAGATAGCTGAATTGATTCTATCTTATATTGAACATCCTGATATAATGACAGAAAAGAAAGAAATAATTTCAAAAGAAATGTCATATTTTTTTTCTAGGGATTGGAACTATTTGAAAGACATTTTATTGAATTTCATAGCGACGAAGACACCATATTGATGTTATTCCAACTTGTGATTTTAATTCCATGAACTCCTTAAAAGTACTGTACCTTGATCATTTCTCCCACACCAATTCAAACTATCATTGGAAGGCTGCTTTTGAGCGTGTAGCCCAAGTACAATCCCTTGAAATTTATGAGTCAACCCTTCAGAACATTTATCAATTAGCCTGCCAATTTCTGCCGGATCATATTCACTTGGGTGGGAGTGTAAAGTTTGATCGGGCACCTGTGGAATTGATGGCTAATATCCGGCGTCAGACAGGATGTTCCGTAAGCCGGTTTTATGGGGACCCTGCACCGAACGAATACATTTTGCGGCTTTCACAGGTTGCATCCATTTATATATCCAATCAAACCTATGTTAACATCTGGTCAACATTTTTTCACTAGAACATTACAATCTATTTGAATATAGTTTCAGGGTAGATCATATGAATGAATCCCAAAAGTTGCGCACCATTCACTGTGATTATTTTTACTACGAAGGATCAAATAACTATTGGCGTGATTCATTTGCTAAGGCAACAGATTTAGTAACTCACGATGTAATTAAAGAAAATATTCAATCACTGTGGAACAAAATCTGTAATCATAAACCTGATCATATTCATTTGGGTATGAGCTGTAAAGGCGAATCGATACCTTATGACATCCTTGCTGAAGCACGGAGAATATTTAAGTGTACCATCTCTCATTTCTACGGCGATTATATTTTTTCACCATATCATTTTCGCACAGCTCGAATTGTCGATAGGCTTTATTTTACCAACAAAACTTGGTTACGTTGGGGAAAATATTGCGGTTTGAATAATATCAGGTATATTTTATGTCCTACAAAGCCTGATATCTTTAAACCTTTGGATTTACCGAAAATATACGATCTTATCTTTATTGCCAACAATAATGACCCTACACGAATACCTTTACTTGAATTTTTGAATCAAAAATTCAACATGGCGATTGTTGGATCAAATTGGGAAGGTACAAAACTTAATTATTTTCCTGCCTCCTACCATGAAGGATTTGCTAAATATGCATGCTCAGCTAAAGTAAATTTAAGTTTAGTAAGCAATAGTTGGTGTTATCTAGATGCGTATTTTTCTAATCGTTTAGTTAATACACTTGGGTGTGGGGCTGCTGTTGTTCAAACTTATACTAATAAACTGGAGACTGTTTTTGAAAACTATAAACACCTGGTGTGGTATAATACCGATGACGAGTTAGTTGAAACAATTGAGACATTGTTAAATGATGAAGATTTACGAAATTATTTGGGTGAAGAAGGACGCAAAGAAGTATGGTCAAAGTATACATACGATCAAACTGTTAACAGCATTCTTGATGAGATGCAACCAATCCGGAATGAACTTAGAAAAACTATCCCACTTCCTCAAGACTATCCCAACCATTCACTAAAAGTGTCAACGAATCAAGTGTCTATCGAAAAATATAATGCTCCTATTACTGTTCATAAGATATCAGGGCAGTTTTGGAAAGATTCATGCGCTCCAATTATCCGTTCATCTAAGGAATTAATCATTGAAGCAGATGCAATCCCTAAGAAAATTATAGAACGTCTTGATTTTTTTCGCGAATGTATGCGCATAGTACTTCCAGGCCAGGAAATGCATATAATTGGTACTGCAATTCATAATAGTACTTTTAAAACGGAACTCGTTTATTTTGGTTTTTTTCAGAAGTCAAGTTCGTCGGATTCTCTAATCTTCGAGAAGAGACCAAAAACGGAAACTACACTTGATCAGTGGTATTCCAAAATACAAAATTCCTTTCAACCTCGTTATGGTCATCATGTAAAAGATTACCTGGGTTTAAAGTGGTGCTATTTTCATCCCTTTTCAAAATGGATTCAGCAAAATTTTCAAACGACTCATACTCTCTTCTTCTGGTCTGGTCTTGGTGAGTGGCCATTTTCGATTCGCCTTCAATCTGCTCAACATGTTACCGCAATCTGTGCTTCTTGGAAAGCCATTGATATAGCAACGTTTACCTATGGAGACAAAAATTTAATATTTCTTCCGCCTTGTATAGATTTATTCCCTGATCATTTATTTGATGCAATAATATTTCTTTCCATACCACAACTTCTTTCTACTTTTCCTACTATATCCAAGCATTGGCAACGAGTCACAAAGAAGAACGCCAAAGCTTTTATCGGCATTTATCCATATGATACTCCACTAACTGAAGAACTTAAATCACCTTTGTGGTTACATCAATTCTTTGAAAAAGAGCTTATCCAAGAGAGTGGGATAATGGATAACAACTTTTATGCTGTAGTAAATCTTCATGGAAAAGAATAAACCATTAAATGATCGGTAATCTGATTATAATGTGATTGGAACCCCCTTACAATTTCTTTACACAAATCCAAAGTTCTGTTTAGGCATTCAATCCTTAACAACACTATCACATTCCCCCCACCTCATTTTTGGGCCGTGTTCAGGGATGATTGCGGTGTTTTTTAATCGGATGTTTTTGACGTGGGTGGCGGTTAGGCCTTTTTGGCTTTTGATTTTGATTTCTTCAAATGTTATGTTCTCTATAGGCTTATCCGGCAGTCCCTGGATTTTTATGGCCTCCTGTCCGGTTCCTTCGCATTGGATTGAATTGAAATGTATGTTACGAAAGACCGGCGGCTTTCCGCCGTTGGAAGCGAACCAAGCTTTGTAGTTGGTTTCTATCCGGATTGCCTGGGTTTTGATATCTGCCATGTCTATATTTTTAAACCAAAGGTTTTCGACGATGCCTCCGCGTCCACGGGTGGATTTGAAACGAATACCGATGAGGGTATGTTGGAATACATTGTCATGACCAAAAATGTTTCGTATCCCGCCGCTGGTGTCGCTGCCGAATACGATGCCGCCGTGGCCTTGATTTGTCCGATTGTGACGGATCACGACGTTTTCGGTGGGTTTGCCTACTCGCCAGCCATCTTCGTTGATACCCGATTTCATACAGATACAGTCATCGCCTGTATTGAAAAAGCAATGCTCGATTAACACATTTTTTGAAGAATCAATATTCAAACCGTCAGTATTTGGCCCGCCGGTGGTGAGAACTTTCAAATTTCGTACAATAACATGATCACAATAGGTCAAATGAATTGTCCAAAAAGGACCTGGCTTGACAATACTGAAATCTTCGAGCAAAACGTTTTTACAATTGATGGGTGCGATGAGTTGGGGGCGCAGACCGGCTTCTGGTGTGCCGTATATGCGTTTTTCGACGGATACATTCTTGAGAATTTGATTCTCGTACATATCATAGGCCGTGTCCTGCTGGATCTCTGCCCATGACCACCAGCTCGTACCATTGCCATCGATTGATCCGCGGCCGGTAATAGCGATATTGGTGCAATTGTTGGCATAAATGAGCGGGGAATAGTTGTAGCATTCAAATCCGGCCCAGCGTGTGAACACGACGGGAAGATAATCCTGCGGATCATCCGAGAATTTCAGTACTGCGCTTTCTGATAGATGAAGATTTATGTTGCTTTTGAGGTGAATCTTTCCGGTCAGCCATTCTCCTTTTGGGATTAAAACAGTTCCGCCTCCCGCTTTTGCACAGGCCTTGATCGCGGCAGCAATTGCCGTTGTGTTCTTGACTTTTCCATCGCCAACGGCGCCGTAGTTTTGGATATTGAAGGTTTGATCCGGGAATGCCGGACGGGATAATTCTGGCATGGGAAAGGGGGCATGAACGGGATCAATCTGCTTAGGTATCGATTGAAATTCCATAACAAAAGCATATGAACTTAGAAATAAAAAGGCTGCTAAGAAAGTGAGGATGATTTTTGGTATTGTGGTCATGTTTAATTTTTCCTTTACTTATTTTATGAATGGAACAAGAGAAGAAAGCAAGGGCTGCTTCGCTTGCCCTTGCTACCCGTCCGTCCGTCCGTCGTCCGTCGTCGCTTCAACTATTTAATCCACACTTTTATAATCAATGAGATTATTCCTGATCCTGTGAGAAAATAGAAACAAAGGACAATTCATAATGAGATTATTTAACCTTATCATCGTTACTGTTTATTTACTATTCCCAGAAGTTTCTCAAACACAAGATGCAATGCAAATCCTTTCAGACACTGGAGTGAAAGGTGGATTGATCGTTCATATCGGCTGCGGAGACGGCAAACTAACTGCAGCGCTGCGTGCAAATGAAAGTTTTATAGTTCATGG
>CAZXSQ010000013.1:12429-29567 GCA_964643335.1 uncultured bacterium | reverse complement strand
GGAGGGTGACAAAGTAAAAGTTGTGGTTGATGCTCTGACCAAAGAAGGGGAATTTATGAATAACCTGAGCTTTTCGGCCGGTTTAATCGGCCCTTCGCGGGAAAGTGAGCAGTTCAATATGCAGCAAACTCAACCGGGGCGTTATGAGGGAACTTTCTCTGCGAGAGAGCCAGGTAGTTATATGATCAGTATGACTTATCAGGATCCGGAAGGAAATAGCGGGAATGTCACTACCGGTATTTCGGTTCCATTTTCACCCGAACACACGGCTACCAGGCAAAATGACACCTTATTGAAGCGATTGACTAGTATATCCGGAAAACCTGCTCTTACTGCCGAAGCGAATGTCTTTACACATGACCTGGAAGCAACAGGAGATGTTCTTCCCCTTTGGCCGATATTTCTTGCGGCGGCAATTGTGCTGTTTTTCCTTGATGTAGCTGTCCGAAGAGTCTTTTTCGATCTGCCTCAGGTTCAATATTTCTTTGCAAAACTATGGTATTGGATGGTTTCTCCGTTTACCAGGCGGCCAGCACCGGTTGGTCCGGCTACACAAGAAATGGGGCAGCTGATGCAGGCCAAAGCCCGTGCGTCACAAGGTGCTGCAACGGGGACGGAGAAAGAGGAATTTTTGCATCGGCTGGATGAAGTAAAGAAGGAAGAGATCGAAGAATTTGAGAGTACCGTCCCCGGTGCGAAAGAAGATAAAGCCTGGAAAGAGGAGAAAAAGAAAGAAAAACCGGAAAAATTCACCGAAGAAGAAGAGGATTCTTACACGAGTGCCTTGTTCCGGGCAAAATCCCGCGCTTCCGACCAGCTGAAAGATCAAAAGTAAAGTTCGAGGTTGATTGTACGAATGCGTAAGGTGTCAGTATTTTTTTTAATTCTTTTTTGCATTTCTCTTATGTCTTGTGGAAGCCTGGGCAGGAAGAGCGAACCTATTGATTTGGATCAGCCTCCACCTCCTCCCGCTGTGGGACAAATCTACCAATATTGCCATAAAGGACCCCGGCCCTGGGGGGATGGTCAAACCGATGTAACCGGTGAACGAATTATCGCCGTTACAGGGAAAGCAGAAATCAAGAAGAAGGAGTTATGGGCTTTTGAAGAACAGTTTGAAAAGTCGGAAGGCATTCAAATAGGATTTTACGATGAAGAGTACCGCCTGCACCGGCAGATACTTCGTTCCAATGGAAGTGAAATCACCATCATTTATTCACCCCCAATCGAAGAAAGATTTATCGAACTTGATGTCAATTCGAAAAAAACCATCCACTCCGAACAGGTTATGCTTGCCGGACAAGAGGGTGAACAGGTCGGGACGATTGAAATGACAATCAAAGTTCGCCGAGAAAAAGATGTACGAATGATTACGCCAGCGGGGGCTTATCTATGCCGTCATTTGGTTTCCAGAGTGACTCTGGATGCAACGATACAGAATGAACAAACCACATTTTCCGCTACCGTTAATTCGTATTGGTGTGATTACATCGGCTGGTTTGTAAAGGAAGAACAGGCTTTCGAACCTTTGGTACACGAGGGCGAAATCATAAGACCGCCTTATCGAACCGAAAGTGTCCTTATCGATTATCAACCGAAAAGAACCTTAAGGCAGAATTTTGAAGAAGAAGATTCGAAATCAAAGAAAAAATAGCTTTTTTATCATTCCTCCATTCACTTAAAACTATCGTGTTTGTTTAATTATTGAATATTTACAGTATGTCGACGTCTTGTTGATTATTATGTCAATCATGCTGGAAAAGCGGTGTTGCAAAATCCGAAAATGGTTTTTATTTAGATTACAATCACGTGCAGACAGGAATTATAAAAGAATACAGGTAGAATAATGAATATTCTTTTCCCGCCTCTATTAAAAAAGTGAAGGAAGCTTAGTAATTTTGGTTTTTTCTTTCAATTAAATTTTTTCAAAGGTAATGAAGTATGAGGTCAAAAAGTGAATCCAAAGCGAAATTGATTGTTCGCAACGCCACTCCCTCGGATGTCAAAGAAATTAGAGAAATGAGCAGTAAAGTGTATCCAGAGTTGTTAACGCTTTCTGAAGACATGATTCGGGGACAAATCAATAATTTCCCCGAGGGCCAGTTTGTTGCGGTTTATGAAGGAAAAATCGTTGGATATTGTGCGACATTTATGATTTCTGGTGAGATCGCGCTTCGTCCCCATACATGGAAAGAAATTACGGGTGGCGGATTCGCTTCGCGTCACGACCCTGATGGGGATTATTTATATGGAATGGAAGTTTGTGTCGATCCCGATTATCGTGGACTGAGGATCGGGCAGCGTCTTTATAACGAGCGGAAGAAATTGTGTAAACATTTCCGGTTGAAAGGGATTGTTTTTGGAGGGCGTATTCCCGGATTGAGTAAAAAAATATCCCGTGTGAAAAGCCCTGAAAATTACATGGAAATGGTGAAAGAGAAAAAAATTCGTGATCCGGTTCTGTCATTCCAACTGAGGAACGGCTTTGAAATTGTCGGTATTCTTAAAGAGTATTTACCGGTCGACAGAGAATCGTTGGGGTATTCGGTTCATTTGTTATGGAGAAATCCCGATATTCAATATGATCTGGTTCCCAAAAAGCACACACACAGCGGCCATTTGCAAAAAACGGTTCGAGTGGCGTCCGTCCAGTATCAGCTAAGAAAAGTCAATTCATTTAAGGAATTCTGCAAATATGTGGAGTATTTTGTTGATGTAGTTGCCGATTATCAAGCCGATTTTGTGGCCTTCCCGGAAATGATCACTTTGCAATTGTTATCTATCGAGAACAAAACGTTAACGCCTGTCCAGTCGATAGAAGCATTGACGCATTACACCGGGCGGATCAAGAAATTTATGAACGATCTTTCCGTAAAGTACAATATCAATATCATCGGAGGATCACATCCAACCAAAAACGAAGATGGTGAAGTGCAGAACATTTCCTATATTTTTTTGCGGGACGGTTCTGTGTACCAGCAGCCAAAAATTCACCCGACGCCAAACGAAAAGTATTGGTGGCACATACAGGGAGGAAAGCAGCTCAGCACCATCATGACGGATTGCGGGCCGATTGGCGTCCTAATTTGTTATGATTGTGAATTTCCAGAACTGGCCCGTTATTTAATTGATCAGGGGGCGCAGATCATTTTTGTGCCTTTTTGTACGGATGAGAGAAAGAGTTACCTTCGTGTCCGGTATTGTGCACAGGCCAGGGCAGTGGAAAATCAGTGTTATGTGGTGATGGCTGGGAATGTTGGAAACCTGCCGGGAGTGGAAAATATGGATATTCAGTACGCCCAGAGTTGTATCTTAACTCCTTGCGATTTTCAATTTTCCCGTGATGGAGTTGCTGCCGATACGACACCCAATGTGGAGATGGTCGCTATTGCCGATCTTTGGACGGAAAGTTTGAACTCGGCCAGGAATACAGGGACGGTGCAAAATCTCAAAGACAGGCGTTTTGATCTGTATTCCATATCCTGGCATGGATTGGGTTCATTTTAATCGTTTGAATTATTTGTTTCTGAGAATATTGACAAGGATAAGAAAAAAAATAATGATGGTCTATTGAATCTATATACTAAGGAGGATTTTGACGATGAAATTATTTGTCTATGTTTTGGGATTTATCTTTATCGCTACATTCGGTTTCGCGCAGGCTCTAGATACAGAAGCCTGGCCACCGGATACGGATTTTTCACAAGAGATACATTTTTGGACGCCGGATGGATTTCTGCCAATACCGGCGGAGCATGATGATACTGTTTTTGAGAATCTGGAAATTTTGTCTGGAGGAGACCAGGTAACCCAGGATGTCGTTGTTGCCGGCAAGCCAGCCAAAAAATCTATGGCCGCTTATATGAATGTCAGGGATGATATGAATTTTGTTTGGATTGATTATATGGAAATCGACATTCTGGTGCAGTATTTCGCCGATATGAATTCCGTACGGGAAAATTCCAGTTTCCTTATCGGATCGCTGCCGGAATTAAGAACATCGCCCATTACCTTTGATCGTGTTTCCGATCAGTTTGAATGGCGGTTGTTCCGGGTGGATAACTCGGATGGATTGTTTGGATTTCAAGTTGATCCGAATCAAGCTGGAAGTGATTATGGTGGAGTCAATGGTGGTACCGTTCGATTTGAACAATCGACCAATTTAATTATCCGAGCAGTGGCTATCGCGCCCGCTGGAACGTTTGGTGAACCGGAAGATATCAACCTCCCGCCGTCAGAAATCGATTTCAATCCGGATGAATACGCCATTATGGCAGAATGGGATATCCATAACGGTGTAGTCAATGGAGTGGATTTATACGAAGTGGAGTCCGGTGACCAGGAATCGATTATTTCAGAAGACATCGGACCGGACGGGGACAAGAGAACAGCCGTACGGCCTGCGATGGAAGACGGCCAGGATGATGTTCCCGACCCTTACCTGAACTGGGCTATCTTGGATGAACATTTTGGACCAACTACGCAGCCAGCGACTCGTGTGAAAATTGCCGTTGAATATTATGACGATCCTCAACTTGCCGGAGCGGTATTCGGTCCGGAGGCCTATTCCGGCGCTGGAGGGGTGATCAGTTTTGTTCCCGAAGATCAGCGGATCACACTGGAAGGAACTGGACGTTGGAGACAGGGCATTTGGTATGTTGACGGTGTGAAATTTGATGGCATCAACGTTCCGGATGGTCAATCGGCGGTGCGATTTTATTATGAAGCACCGGTTTACATTAGCCGGTACCGGTTGGGAGTTATCCGGTCTTCTGGTGTGTATGAGGGGGTAGACCCTCTTCCGGACGCGACAGATTTCGAACCCGATCTTTATGATAATTATGTGGAATGGGACATCAACAACGGAATCATTGATGGACTTGATCTGGCGCCTTCAGGTGGGGACCAGGAATGGATCGTGGACGAAAATATTGGTCCGGAGGATGATAAGCGGCTTGCGGTTCGTCCGGCACTTGATCTCGGTTCGGAGCCTTTTGACTCCTTTATGAACTGGTCTATTCTGGAAGAGCGATTTGGGCCGTCAAGTCAGCCGAATGCGCATTTTAAAGTCTGTATCGAATATTATGACGACCCAGAACTTGTTGGTGGGGTATTCGGGCCTGAAGTGTATCAAACCGAAATCTCGGGAGTGACCCAGTTCGCGTTTGTTCCTGCGGAAGAACGATTAACCATCGAGGGAACGGGTGAGTGGCGTTCATATTCCTGGGAAATCGAAAATATGAACTTTTCAGGAGTCAATGTTTCACCCCAAGGTGCCGCCCGTTTTGTTTATGATGTTCCTGTATATATCAGTCGTGTACAATATGGTGTCATTCGAAAGTTAGGAAGTGAGGCAGGAGTTGATCCACTTGCCGGATGCGGAGAAAACGAGACCAAAGTGAATAACTGGTCTGTTTATTGATTAACGTGAATTAGAATAAGTATCATTGAAAAGGCAAGCTGTTTCGCTTGCCTTTTCTTTTCGGTATTTTGTAATAGTGTCTTAAAAAATACTCAACAATCGGTTTGCCTGATCCAGAATATCACGGCTTATGCCGCTCTCTTTAACAGTATTGATCAATTGGTCACGAATGGCCTTGATGTCATCCATGCGTTCGTTCAATTCTTGTTCTTTTTCCGGTTCCGCATGGACTTTTTCCTTGTTGATTTCTTCCATCAAAGAATCTATCCGGTTCATTAAAGCCATATATTCTTCAACTGCATTTTCAACAACTTGTTCGTTCTGCAAAGTCATATACTCTCCTTTTGAATCTATCTGTATTCCACGGAATTGCCCCTACTCAGGATAGCGAGCTGTTTTTATTTGTGAACCCTTAAAGTTTATCGAGAGCGTATTGCAATTCCGGGATAGGACGTCCTTCAAGGTCTGTTATTTCGAAATAAAATCCCCATTCTCCTGTATTTTCGGCAACCTTCACCAAAATATGATTCCACCCTTCGAATAATTTTAAATAGAGTTCTTCCGAACTTGGTCCTAAATCGGGAAAACGCCTTTTCATGAATATTTCTTTGTAATTATGAAAAATTTTAATCCCATCCGTGCTTCCAATCTCGAAACGCACCGGTTGTTCTCGTGGAGAATACACACCAGCATAAGCATAACCGACCGCATAATCATTCGGACTGAACAACGCGTTAAAGTCGATATACCCGGTAGGGAAGTCGTGAGCTTCCCATCGGACAGTTTGATCAACCCCTGAATAGGTCTCTTCCGGTTTGATATTCATTTCAAGCGGATATATTTTTTCAAATCCTTCTCCGCGTTGATTGGGGAAAGGCCCTATAGTTAACCATCGAGTCAGGAACTCATGGCCGACGACATGAGTTTCTTCGCGCCTGAAAGGTATATCCTTCCAAGTTCCTGCTAGAGTGACTTCTAATGGATATCTTTGGTCCCAAAGATTATCAGCAGGTGTGACGGAATACACGATATGATGGGTTGAAGCAGGCTCAGCAGTACTCTCGAAAAAAACTGTATCCTGCGTACTGGCTTGCCAATTTTCCGGCAGATTGAGTTGAATACGCATGGAGACCGGTACAGTGAGTGGATTGTTAATGGTGATGTTCAATTGAAATGGTTCTTGTTTTTTATCTTTTGAGTTCGAGGTTACTTCAAGCGATAAAGGGGTGAAATAGCCAGCTATGTTAGAAGCCAAAATCGGATCACCGCTTAATTCATCAAGGTCGTCCAGAAATTTCTTTATTTCATCCTGGGTACCGGAGACCGCTTCAATAACTTCATCCGGCTCAGCGTCAGTGAAGATGGAGGATGTATCAGGGGGTGTGGAATCCGCTTCTCTGATATCGATTTGTATGCCTCGAATAGTGGAATCCATCGCCACGGCCTCATTGATAGTGTCTTGGAGTGACCATAAGCGCCTCTTCAAGTCATTTCGTGCAGGAAGGTTCGCTATGTGTCGAATACTTTCAGCGTATGCTTTTTGTGCTTGCCTGAGCTGCATGAATTCTTCATACGATATTGGACTGGTGCGCAATACAATCGGAAGGGATTGCAGTTCAGCCTGCATCGCGATCAGTTTCTCGCCATTTAGATAGATGTCATATTCTTTCCCTTCTTCTCGTTGAATTTCCAGATGGATGATCTGCTGTTCATGCAGCCTATTATAAATGCGGTATGAAAGCGCATCCTGAAGTGACTGGGACAACTGTTCAATGCGGCAATTTACTCCATAATTATAGATCGTTCCTTTTTCAGGTTGAGCAAAAATAGTCCCACTGTTTTTCATGGCCAAAAGCAACGTCAAGGTATCGTCTCTTCTGATTTGTTGAGGGGTTTCAAAATTATATACTCTCAAAGATTCGCGTGAGAAATCCTGGCCGGTCACAAATTCATCATTCAACATAACTCGCAACAAGACCTGCTTTGCGTCTAAATAAGGGGGGACTCTAAAAGCGAGCTGCTTCAATGCGAAGTCTTTTTTAACGGATTGATCAAAGAAGAGTTGGCAAACTTCTTGGCCGGTTTCTGTGGAACGTTTATATTGCATTTCGCCTGAGTAAACCGGCGTTTGAAGTGGGAAACTCATCATGTTTGTGTCCGAAGGCAGAACCGCACCGGTGATAAGACACTGCCGGTGCATATCCACACTGATGCCTGATAGTGAGTGCATCATGCTCCATACTCCCAGGCCGGTTGAAGAAGGAAATGAAGGTTTACCGTAAAAATTCCAGGGGCTGTTATAAAATTCCGCTGAATGGTTGTTTATCCAGTGGACAGAAGTGAAAACGCTTGCCGGTTCTACGAATTGGAGTAGTAAAGGGACTAATAGGGCATCAAAATATCCTGGTTTTAATTCATTCAGCAAAGAAAGGTTTGAATTATGGTCGGGATCAGATTGATATGCTTCTATTTCTTGTCGGAGAGTGTGTGAGATCTCCAGAAAAGTATGAGTTAGAAAGTTGTGATTCAGCAAAGGCTGCCATCCATGATTTATTCCGAACAATTCTCCTGGAAAGGCCCTCGGAGGTGACAGGTGCCGTTTTTCCTGCACCGGAAAAGAGGGAAAGAAAATCCGTTGAAAGCGGCGGCCATTCCATAATTGGCTGATAATCCGTTTTTGCACATTTTCCTGAATATTTCGACAGCGGGCTGATAATTCATAATCCCTGAACCACTCTGCCATTTCTTCTCCTGCATGGATCGCGGCGAGCCAAAAGTCCGCAGTGATGAAATTTGTCAAGCCTTCACCGCCAACATGCCATAAGGAAGGGCCATCGGGTATATTATCCCCGTTGATATCCGATCTCATTAACCAGTAAAGGGCCATTTGGATATTAGGAAACAGTTCTTCAATAAATTCCTTATCCCCCGTCCATAAGTAATAATCATAAGCGATGAGAATAAACGCCGAAACGGAATCCGGGCGGCCAAGGAAACTGCCGGGCACTTCCTTTTCACCTATAAACGAATAGATATTTCCAATAGTACTTGGGATTTCACCACTGGCCAGTTGACTTTCGGCGAACTTATTTATTTCCTGTTTGAGAAGCTCAGGGAAGGAGTGTAGAAGAAAATGATAGGCAGAAAATAGCTCCTCCGGTGAGTGCAAATTACCTGGCCACTGGCTTTCTCCGCTTAAGCAACTGAAAGTCCCGTCTTTCAAAAAGACCGAGGATAAGGGGAGTGACGCGAGACCATTGAATGCCCGATGAACCAACCAGCCGGGCATGGTGGATTCCAAATAAGGACGCTGCCACTCTTTCGTCTGTTCTTCCAGTTCCTGCCATCTTTTCCCCATTTCTCTGGCGATTTCGTAGGAGGAATCCCATTGGTTTGTGTAAAAAAGGCCATAGTCTTTTTCATCTTCAGCGATGAGGTGAGGCATATACCAGGCAAAAATAAATACAAAGGTGGATTCTTTTTGTGGAAGAATAGAACGAATAGCGGAGATGGCCGCAGCCGGCCGTTTATTCTCTTGCACTTCGGTTGAAACTGTATCTTTTTTTGATTCAGGAAAATTTTGTAATTTGCTGAAGGGACTCCAAAATATATCCTGCTCAGAATGTGGATTCCACATTGGAAGAAAAGATACCGAATCGTTTCTCTCGCCTAAAAAAAGCAAGGTGTAATTACCCAAAGCGTTTTGTGCCTGAGGATGGGCGGCCTCCCCGTTAAACTGATATCGAATTCCGGCTGATCCCCGTCTGTTGATGATTTCATGTTGACATTCTCCGGCTGGATTGAATGTTCTATTGGCTGTGCCGCCCAAACCAATCAAATTAGACCAACTCATGGCAAGGGAGGCTTTGATTTCTTCATCCGATTCGTTTTTGAGTGTGAAAATGAAAGCCGCGGCGGGAAAGGAAGAATCTTCTTTGTTCCCGGCAATCAATGGACTGAAAGTGTGGAGTTTGACGGAAACTGGTAGATCAGGATCAGTAAATGTAACATTGGCAAATGGGAAAACTCCATTGAAACGTACCGATGACATCCCTTTGGAATTGGAGCCTTTCCAAATCAAACGCCGGGCTGTTGCACCTGATTTATCCGAAACCGCTACAGCGGCAAAACAGCCTTCTTGTGATCTGATAAGCTGATGGGGATTGTTGTTTATGGAGAAACGGTCAAAAGAACCGTCTGTCATCAGTTCAATTTTACCGGTTCCAAGTCCACCCAGGGGCATACCGGTATCCAGTTTTTGATTGACAAATACACTCCCTTCAACCTCATCGATTATAAGAGTTAATGGAATCAAAAAAAATAATAAGCGAGAAAACAATGTCCTCATAAGCAAACATCTCCCGGAATCATGAATTAGAATCCAATTCGATACTTTCAAAGGAGGGTAACACAACTCATTCCGTGTTGACGCCAAACTTGTATTTTTTATAGGACTCTGTATTTACAGAACCTTTTTATTTATTGTAGCCCTTTCATTTGTAAAGTGACTACAAGTAATATGTGTGTTGCAGTTCTCTCTGGGGGTAGCCGATGACCGGAAGAGATATATTGAATAAAAAAATAGAGAGGTAAAAGTATGTCAGATTCAAAAACCACCTCCCGCAGAGATTTTATAAAGAAAACAGGTGTTGGTGTGACCGCTGGTTTAACAGCCATGGAGTATGGTGCTTTGGCAAAAGAAGGTGCGAATAACCAGATCAACGTGGGGATTATCGGTGTTGGCGGCCGGGGCAGTGCTTTGCTTCGATGGGCAAAAAAGAAAGACGGCGTCAAATTTGTTGCAGTTTGCGATGTCTATGTCAAAAGAAGAAAAAAAGCCGCTGAATCGGCTGGTCTTGATCCGGAAAACGAGAAGGACTGCACCGGGGATTACATGGAAGTCCTGAATCGTGAGGATGTGGACGCTGTTATTATCGCTACACCGGATCACTGGCATGCTCCAATTGCCATCGCCGCCATGAAAAAGGGCAAAGATGTATATCTCGAGAAACCCATGACCAAAACGGTCGAAGAAGCGAAAGAAGTACATGAAACTAGGCTTGAAACCAACCGGATTTTGCAGGTAGGGAGTCAGACCACTTCCAGCGACCAGTGGTGGAAGGCTAAAAAGGCCATTCAGGACGGGATGATTGGTAAACTGATTATGAGTCAGGGATCCTATCATAGAAATTCTATTGATGGTGAATGGAATTGGAAGATCGACCCGGATGCGGGTCCTGAAGCTTCAGGGAATAATTACGTCGATTGGAACACCTGGCTGGGAAACACTAAAAAACGTGAATGGTCACCCGACCGGTTTTTCCGTTTCCGGAAATTCTGGGACTATTCCGGTGGAATCGCCACCGACCTGTTTTATCACGTGATGGCTCCGCTGAATATTTGCTGGCCTGAAGCGCAGTTTCCTTATAAAGTGATGGCCAGCGGTGGAATTTATGTTTTTAAAGACACCCGGGAGGTTCCGGATACCTTTGGTCTGTTTGCGGAATATCCAGGTGAGCATCAGGTTGTTCTTTCCTCCAGCATGGCCAATGATACACATATTCCTGGATTGATCCGCGGGCATCAAGGAACCATCATGATGGTTCCTCACGGAAAGTTCGAAGGGCATGTGGATCACATTACAGTTACAGCTCAAAAACCTTATAAAAAACAATTCAGTGAAAAATTCGGGAAGCCAGAAATTGAGTTCGAGTGCGAACCCCGCATGGATCACATGGATAATTTCTTCCATTGCGTTAGGACACGTGAGAAACCGGTGCTGGATACTCTCACCGCCTATAAAGCGATGGTGACAATTGCCATGTCAGTTGAATCGTACCGCAGCGGCCGAGTTTTGTATTTTGATGAAGAGAAGGAACGAGTGCTGCAGCGGCCACCGGAAAAGCGGAGGTAGAAGGTCTTTGTAAAGTAAATTTAAGCGTTCGAGAAGGGATGGGTGTAATTTACCTGTCCCTTTTTTAACATCTACCTTGGTCAATAATCATTGATTTTCTTTTTTGGGTGTAGCTAAAGGTTGCAGTGGGATAGGGCCATATTGGGACAGTTTTTCCATTTCACGATACCAGCTGGGGTACATTTCCTGGGCGGAGAGGTCGTTTTCATTTTTTTTGCCGTCTGGGCCTAAGCTTCGAAGTTCCACTTTGCCGCTTTCATCCACGGAGTAATGCAGTTTTCTTTGCCAGGGATCGAATAAAATCGCGTCAGTATCGGCGTATGGCCCTTTCCATACACCGGTTCCCTCCAGCACTTCCGGTTTGCTGATCAACGCTTTCAGGTTGTTCTCATTGGAAGGATATTCGCCGACATGCAGGCGATAGACCTCAAGTGAGGCAATGAGGTAAAGCATTTGCAATTCGAAGGTGCATTCTTTACCGCCAATTTGAACACGGTAATTTTCAAGTGTGTTATCCACCGATTGACCGGAGCATCCATGTATCAGGAAAGCACCAAACAAAATTATAGGCATGAATTGGATTGTTTTTGATAGAAAACTCAGTTTTTTCATGATTTTTGGAAATCCACTTTCAAAATCGAATATCAGCCATCAGTTTTAATAACTTTATTTTACGGCAGTTTATCCAAAATTAACCATAATGTGAATAATTCATACCATTTTTTTTATTTTTTCCAAGGAGAATGGCCCAAATCATTTGACTTTCGCGTGAAATATGTTTTTATATAAAAGTTTTTTGGGAATGTTGGGTTATATTTTATATTTTTCTGTTTTGTTGAGGGAATATCATGATCAAATCTTTCAAAGTGTGCATTAGTAATAGGTTTGTCTTGTTGGGGATGCTGTTCATTTTGCTGACGGGATGCGGCGGTGTTAAAGTCGTTCGTATTCCCATACCCATCCCCACATTTGGATTTGGGAAAAAAGCCGAAAAACAGCCGGAGCCGCCTGCACCTTCCTCTGAGGATGAAAAGCCAGGTGTAACTGAAGGTCTGGCTTCCTGGTATGGAAGACAGTTTCACGGGAGACGCACAGCAAATGGGGAGCGTTTCGATATGAATAAGATGACTGCTGCTCATCGGACTCTTCCTTTCAATACCAAAGTGCGAGTGACCAATTTGGCTAACGGTAAATCCATTGTTGTTCGCATCAATGATCGAGGACCGGCTGTCAAAGAACGGATTATTGATTTATCCCGGGCGGCTGCTCGCGAGTTGGATTTTGAAAATCAGGGGGTAGTGCGGGTTCGTTTGGAACCTCTATCTTGACCTATGGAAAATGAAAAAAAGTATTATTAAATTTTGACGATTGAAGTATACTTGAGTTGTTTGTTGCTGTCTTGAATGTTTTACTTCCAGGTTGAGGCGTTATCATGTCAAAGCGATATTCAGATTATCCATTCCGTTTATTTCCCACATTATTGATTTGCACTCTGATGATTTGTTTTTCGGGATGCGGAGGTTTTAAAATCGTCCGTATTCCGATTCCGGTTCCTGTGTTTGGTTTTGGTAAGAAAACGGAACGTCCTCCGGAGAGAACGCAGCCATCCCCGGCGGAAATTCGACCCGGAGAAAAGGTAGGAAAGGCTTCATGGTATGGGAGGCAGTTTCATGGCCGGACCACTGCCAGCGGGGAACGGTTCGATATGTACAAATTAACCGCCGCGCACCGAACCTTGCCGTTCGGGACGAAAGTTCGTGTAACCAATATCGAAAACGGCAAGTCCGTCATTGTACGAATAAACGACCGCGGCCCCTGGATCGATGATATTATAATCGATGTTTCACGTGAAGCAGCCAGAAGATTGGGTTTCATAAACCAGGGGGTTACTCAAGTCAAACTTGAATTACTCTAATGCCCTTTTATTCGTATACATTGTGATACTTATGGGTATTGGATTTGAAAACGGGGAAACTAAAATAAAGTATAGGTTGTTTATTAGATTTTGTTAGATTAAAAGTTGTAAAATGAATGAACGAGTTGAAATATTTGTAGTGGATGAAGAAGGAATCTTAATTCGCGCGTATACAGAAGAGCAGTTTTTTTGGTTTGATGGCGATCCGGAAGATGTTCAATCTCCTCTTATATCCGCTATACAAGAATTTTATGTAGAAGATGCTCCACAATCGATAATGTATCGAGGATTTGAAACTCCTACAGGCACACTGGTCTGGGATAGTGAGTTGGCGACACCTTACGGTGAAGATGAATATGTTGAAATTGGTGAACGCTTGTTCCTGGTCAATCCGGAAGGCGAGCGGGTATTGGATGAATTTGCATATGAATATTTATCACGGGGCGAAATTCCCGCCGGGTGGGAACCTATTCAAAGATATTAAAGTTTGTTTTTTTAAGGACAGTTAATTCGTTTAATTTCATGAATTGATTATTGTGAAGCCGTTATACTTCTTCTTTATTTCTTTTTCGTTGCTGTTGACTTTTCATGAGACGGTCTGTTCTAAGAGCGTTAGTGAGAATGGCCCTCGGCTGCTTTCTTCTGGATTTCAAATCGAAACCAATACCGATCGTGAAATCGTATTAAGCTGGAGTCTGCCTGCAGCGGAGGCTGCAGGTGTTCAACGAGTTTTACTTTTTGCACCGGGACCAGTCAGCGATTCTACCAGCACGATAACCAATTATCAGTGGCAAAGAATCAAAGAAGGCGAAATAATTGCTTCCGGTGAAGCTGTCCATGCTCCTACCCGTGAAAATTTTTTTACCAAGCCAAGGATTCATTTAAGAGAACTGGGGATAATGGCTGGATGCCGCATCGCAGTTCTACAATTGACGTTGGGGAGGCAGACTTATTCTTCATCTGACAATCCGGAATTAATTTTTCAAAACGGGAAAATTGTTTTGCAGTTTAACGAGATCGATCCTTCAACATTTGTGGACTTTGCGAAAGACATGGACCTTGTCGCTGAAAAATTAATGTTGAATTATCCCCCGCTTCGTTCCATCAAGGAAGAATTAAATCCTCCGTCTATTTTGCCTTACTTTAATTCTCCGGCAATCAAAATAATCACTTATGAGGAGGGAATTATTCAAGTTCCGGCTTCAGAAATTCTCGATGCACTTGGCCGCGGGATTGAAGTTGAAAGGCTGGCTCTCTTTCGAGACCGGCAACCAATCCCTTTTTTAATTGCCGATTCCAATAATCATCCAAAAGAATCAGGTAATCTTTTAAGGGACGATTTGATTCGTTTTTATGCGAATCAATCTTCATCCCCTTACTCACCCAAGATGGTAACTTGGCTTACTCTTTCATCTGAACATCACCTGTCAGTTCCTGTAAAAAACACGGTCGCCATGACTGAGGATGATACTCCACTCATCCGGAGTCTGCATTTGGAAGAGGACCGGATTTTTCTGGACGAACAAGATAAAACTGAAAAACAGTCTGATTATTGGATGTGGCATGATTTCCAAAAAGATGGCGAAAAAGAGATAAAATTTCATTTACCAGATTCATTGGTTTCGGCCACAGCAGAAATACATATATCATTGGGAGTTCAACCCGATCGAATAGCCTTGGCGACCGACGCCCTTGAAATGAACCTTAATGGAAACAATGTGAAAGCCATTGTCCAACGCGCAGCTTTCAATCTTTTTTCGGCTACCTCTGTTTTATCTCCGGATGTTATCAACCCTGGAACCAATACTTTGATAATGAAGGTTAATCTACCTTCCCGATTTAGCGATGGGTCAGCCGGTAGTTTTCTTGATTGGACTGAACTTCAATATACCTGCCGTCTGTTTCCATCACAGAAACCGTTCTTTGTTCCAAAGGCAAATATCAACTTGAATGTACCTTCAGAAACCAGCTGGGTATGGTGCGTACGGAACAATGGGCAAAGTCAACAGGATATTGAACTCATACAGGGCAAAGAGAGGGGAGTTCGATTAACCGGTTCAAACTGGCGTTTATATTATCAGCCGAATCACTCTGAAAACGTTCCGGTGGAAATAGAAAAAGTGCCGGATTTGAAATCCCGTTCTTTTCTCCCCAATGATAACCGCCATGCTGATATTATCTTAATATCTATCAACGAATGGGAAAAACATCTGTCACCCTTCACCGCATCCTTGCAAAAAGAAGGTTATGCAGTCCGTTTCGCAGGTGTGGAGGATATTTACGATGTGTTTGGTGACGGCAGGTTATCCCCGTATGCCATCCGTTCTTTTCTTCGGCACGCCTATCACAATTGGGATGGGACTCATCCCACCTATGTTTTATTTGTAGGGGATGCAACCTGGGATTATTGGGGACGTTATCAGAATGAGGTGACGAACATAGTACCGGGGTATCGGGAACACCGGTTATACGCCGTCGAAAACTGGTTCGTTCGATGTGATGACTTAGAGGATTCTTTTCCCGACATGATCATGGCACGATGGCCTTTGAGGTCTGAAAGTGAATTACAGACAGTCGTAAACAAAACCATACGTTATAAAGATCATCCTGCAGCAGGAGATTGGTACAATAAACTTTTCCTTTTGACCGATGATTCTTTCGAAAATTATACAGATGAGTTGATCGAGGATTGGATACCGGGAGAATTTCGCATGCTGCGGCGGCATATCGCTGATTATCCCTTGATCGATAATATATATCTTCCTGAACGTCTTCGAGCGAGCATGAGAGCCAAAACAAGTCTTGCCGCCACCGAAGATATTATTGACATCATCAATCAAGGCGTGTTTTTGTGGATATTTTTTGGACATGGTGCGCCGAATGTTTTGGGGGAGGAGCGGATGTTTTTCGGCGGCGGTTCAAAGTTCTCCGACGTGAAAAAATTGTCCAACAATTTTAAACTTCCGCTCATTTGGGCGTTTACGTGTGAAACCACTAAATTCGATTATGCCAAGAAGAAGTGGAACATTTCCATTGGCGAAGACCTGCTAGCTCACCCGAATGGGGGAGCGATAACCCTGATCGGTGCTACGGGGAGAGGGTATCCCAGCGATCATATCGTCTTAGCCCGTGCGATGCATGAGGCGGCTTTCCACTATAGATTTTCCACTCAAGGACAAATTTTTCTGGCGGCTCAACTCCTGGGGATGGCCTACCAATATTCATTTGAACCCAAGGACCAATTTTGTATTCTAGGCGACCCAACGATTAGACTGCCTGACTTTGTTGATATCGAAGGAAAGGTGACATCAACCCAAAACGGATGGAAATATCAATGGTCTTTGCCCGATGAAGTACAGAATGCCACCCATTTGACGGTATGGAGAGCTTCAGAGCAAGATTTTTTTGTCGAGCGTGAAGTAAAATTAAATCCCCAAAATATAAAGAAAGTAGAAGGCAGTCTTATACGCAACGATCAGGAAGAAAAAAATTTCAAAAAAGTCGGTATCGACGCCGTTAGTCTTCAAAATCAACAAATCGTTGTTAATCATGGCGCACTATCTTTACCTGATGAGCAGAAGTCCAAGCCCATTATTGAACCAACCACAGGACAGCTGCCGGATTTGACATTTCAATCGGATTCAATATCCATCCAACCGGATTCTCCACGCTCAGGGGAAACCATTTTCATATCGGCGGCAGTAGTGAATGATGGTTTAGCGAGTGCAACAGACTTCTCTTTATGGGGGTATGACGGCCATCCACAAAAAGAGGGAAAAATATTGACCACGGTTGTGGGATCAAAAGAGGTTTACATTTCCCGATTGAACCCTGGTGAGAAACAACCGGTGCGCTTGCGGTGGGACCCAACTGATAATGATGGAAAG
>CAZXSQ010000013.1:3631-12419 GCA_964643335.1 uncultured bacterium | reverse complement strand
TAGACACCAATAATAAAGTCAAGGAATCGGACGAAGGAAATAATTTAATTTCGACGTCTTTTTATGTAAGAAAGAAAGCTGATCTTGTTCTCAATGCCAGCCAGGTTGAACTTATCCCAGTTAGTCAGGGAGAGCAATTTCAAGTACATTTTGAAATCCAGAATCAAGGCGAAAGCCCCGCGGAAAAAATCGTGGTGGAGATGGCCCTGAAGCAAGAAGGGATGGAAGAACTCAAACAGCCTATCCCCAAATTGATCGATCTTGAACCTGGAGAAAGTTATTCAGCCGGGGGCATTAAAATCCCTGCCAATATTGAATACTTCCAATTAACCATTGACCCGGATGAGATTGTGGATGAAGAGACGCACGATAATAATGTTTACCGCTATGTACCTGTGGAGGGTGGAAAAGAGAAATAAAGATCCTAAATTTTTCATTCCATAGGTTTTTCGTCCATATCATTGAATAATTCTCTTTTTTGATCTTTCTCTTGAATTGATTTACGTTCTTTTTCTTGTTCTTCTTCCTCCACTATTCTTATATAATCCTGAGGTCTTAAGATTCTTATTCTCAACCCGCGTTTATTTGTTTTATAATCTTTATCACGTTCTAGCATTGGGTGGGGATTCCTATTGTCATAGTAATAACAATTGGTATATCAAATTTTTTGGCGGTTGCTATATGAACAGAATCGTATTGATCCAGTTTGATTTTTTTGAGATTACCTACATTTTATGATGCTTAGGGCGATTTAGGGGTGATTGTTAATCTTAGCGATAATGAAACTCTTGCTACAAAAAAAACAATTGTTAAATGAATTCGTTCGATTGGAAAAACGAATAAAGAATTCAGATTTAAGATGGATCATGGTTACTGATCTTGTGCCATCCCGTTAACTTTGGAGATTTTGATAAATCATGAAAGATTTGTTTTATGTTCTGGGGTATCATGGTACATCAGAAGAAGCAGCAAAACGAATTCTTTCAGAAGGTTTTCGTATTAGTAGAAATGAGTATGATTGGCTTGGTGATGGTGTATACTTTTTTCAAGATGCTCCTTATAGGTCATGGGAATGGGCCAAAAATCGGTATGGCAGCAAGAGTGCAGTTATAGGAGCGAAGATACGTCTAGAAAATTGTATGGATTTGCTCGATATACAATGGGTACCGGTAATTTCCGAGATCTACAATTCATTTCTAACGCAATTCAAGAAGGCCAATTTGCCGTTACCACGACAATCCAAAGGCTCTCATCGCTTAGACAGACAAGTGATAAACTATATGGTAGGTAATTTAAGAGAAAAAGAAATCCATATTCGGTCAGTACGAGCGGCTTTTACTGAAGGTATCCCGGTTTTCAAAGATTCGGCGATTTTCACTCATTCCCATGTGCAAATTGCTGTTCGAGATACCGCAGTGATAGAAGAGTATTGGCTGGAAAAATGAAATTGGAAAAAGTTATGATAAGCCCCGAAGAAGTGAGAAGCCATTTCCAAAAACATTTCTCTGAGGTCACTCCTGAAGAATTCCTTGAGAATGTGAAATCTTATTCACCAGAAATACTGGAGGATCATGTTATGAATGAAAAACAAGGCGTTCAAAATGAAAAAGGGCAGCTGATACTCTTTCCGTTCCAACCTCAAGAATTTCCATTAGAAGCATATCTTGCATGTGCCTTGACCGGTTTGACTGAGGAACAAAAACAATATATGTTCCAATTATCGGACGTGATTCAAACTATTTGTTCTACGCATGATATTAATCTATACGAACCCCGAAAAAAAACTGATCCTGTTCATCATCCTGATGTTTCTGATGCAGAAGTTTTTAGGATTGATCGTGAAAGAGTTTTGAAATCTGATCTGGTCATTCATCTTTGTCATTATCCAAGTACAGGTGCAGGTGAAGAATTAGAGATCGCTCATAATGCACTGATTCCAATCATCCTTATTTCACATGAATCAACTCGGGTAAGCAGAATGATCACCGGTATACCATCTTTTAAAATTCACATAATGTATAACGAACCGGAGGAAATGCGTCAAGAGTTACATAATCAATTACTTCAGATTCGTCCGATTCTTGAGGAAAGAAAACTTGCTTTCTCCGAATATGCTTTGAATACCGTAGGAGAGAAGATTCGAACGCGACGGGAAGAACTTGGATTGACGCGGGAAGAAGTAGCCAATAGCCAAAAGCATGTAACCTTAGAAGCCCTTCAACAAATCGAAGATTCAGTAGATCATATCTCAAATCCAACTTTAATTCAGTTAAGAACTATAGCAACAATTTTAAAAACAACAGTAGCGGATTTGGTTGAACCGAATTTACATACTCGATTCCTTGCAACACTAAGCGAATGGATGGGGGAAGAAAGAGCAAGTGCAAGGTTTATCGGTCTCAGTACGCGAGACCGGAATAAACTGATACGAAGAATGCTTCTAAGAATCATTGATTCATTAGAGGAAGAATAAGATGTATTTGCCTAATCCAACTAAGACTGCTAGCGTATTACTTGAACATTCAAAACAGAGTTATCCTCCTGTTGATTTAGATAAAATAATAGCTTTATACCCTAAAATTCAAGTTACCGAAGAAAATCTTGATGGAGAGGGATATTTTGTTGATTTGGGTTCAATTGGTGCTGAGATCATTGTACGATCTCAAGCAATACTTCCACGAAAACGTTATACGATAGCGCATGAACTAGGACACTGGATTTTAAAATCTCCAGATTTTTGTAATTTTAATGGTACTAAAATAATCCCACGCCATATGATTGAAAAATGGTGTGATACTTTTGCCGCATGTCTGTTAATGCCGGAAACGTGGATCATTCAAGATCTTCGACGAGCAAAGTTGAAAGGTCTTCTTGATGCGATTCTCTCTCTTCCAAACATATATCAAGTATCCAACCAAGCTTTTCGTATTCGTGTTTCCGAACTA
This sequence comes from uncultured bacterium, assembly GCA_964643335.1. Lineage (GTDB taxonomy): Bacteria > Hinthialibacterota > Hinthialibacteria > Hinthialibacterales > Hinthialibacteraceae > CAZXSQ01. Next base: position 9,474 of record CAZXSQ010000013.1, on the reverse strand, counting down.
ACTCCAGTTAGTATGTTTTTACTGTGTCAATTAAATGGTGAAGTTTCCATGGATCAACATTTTGAAACAAAAAAAATTTCTGAAAGAGACATACATCAAACTTTAGAAAAAGTTAAAAGTCTTTTTACTCAACAGGATAATATTTCCTGGAGCAAAGATCCTCGAACAAATTTGGTTTTTATTGGAAAGGTACTATCACAAACCTCAAAAGGGAAGAAGTGGTTTGTATGCATTCTTCCAAGCAAAAATCAATCACGAATCTGTCCTTAAAGAAAGGGCAGTCTGTCGAGGTTATTATTGTATATTTAATATCATTTATATATTAAGTAAGGTAATATTATGGATTGGAATGCGGAATTTCTGGCACGTCTTCAGTTTTCAGTCACCATCATGTTTCATTATATTTTCCCACCTCTAACGATCGGGTTGGGCGTTTTGATGGTGATCAGTGAAGCCATGTTCTTAAAAACCCGGCAAGCGGTTTATGAACAAATAGCCCGGTTTTGGACCAAAATTTTTGCCGTCATCTTCGCGATGGGGGTCGCCAGTGGGATCGTGATGGAGTTTCAATTCGGGACGAATTGGGCTGCCTATTCACGGTATGTGGGCGATGTCTTCGGTTCTGCTTTGGCGGCAGAAGGAATCTTTGCCTTTTTCCTGGAGTCGGGATTTCTGGCTGTACTGGTTTTTGGCTGGGATCGTGTGTCTCCCAAAGTGCATTTTTTTGCAACTTTAATGGTAGCGTTAGGTTCAATATTTTCAGCAGTGTGGATTGTTGTCGCGAATTCCTGGCAACAAACGCCTGCGGGTTTTCATATTGTGGGGGAAGGGCTTAATGCCCGGGCGGAGATCACAGATTTCTGGGCGATGGTTTTTAATCCGTCCAGTATGCACCGGCTGAACCATGTACTCATTGCGGCCATTATGGCTGGTTCGTTTTTCCAAATGAGTGTCAGCGCTTATTATATTTTGAAGGGCAAATATTTGGATTTTGCCAAGCGGTCATTTGTTATCGCTTTGGTGCTTGGATTTATTTTTTCTCTTGCCGCCCCCATTTCCGGCCATTTTCAAGCCAGGCAGGTGGCAGAAACGCAGCCAGCAAAACTGGCCGCATTGGAAGGGCATTTTAAATCGTCCGAGGGCGGTGCTCCAATTTGGCTTTTTGGTATCCCGGATGAGGAAGAACAGCGTGTGAAGTATGGAATACCCATACCCGGCATGTTGAGTTTCCTTGTATATGATAGTTTTACCAAGCCGGTTACAGCGCTCGATACTTTTCCACGGGAAGATTGGCCACCGGTGCAAATCACGTTTCAAAGCTACCATTTAATGGTACTCGCTGGTTTGTTTTGCATCGCGGTGACGATCATTGCCATGGTTTATTGGCGCAAGGGAACGCTTTTTGACCAGCGCTGGCTGCTCTGGATTTTTGTATTTTCCGTCCTTGTCCCTATTATCGCGAATGAGACCGGCTGGGTTGCGGCTGAAGTGGGGCGTCAGCCGTGGGTGGTGTATAATTTGCTTCGGACCAGTGATGGAATATCTGAATCCGTTTCGTCCGGGCAAATAGTCGGATCGTTGATCATGTTTTGTGTTATTTACGCACTTCTCCTTCTTGTTTGGCTGTATGTTTTGGATGATAAAATCAGAACCGGGCCGGACATTAAACATGAAAGTAAAGACGAAAATGGATTTATGCAGGCTGTCACTGAGCGAGCCCAACCCTCGGGTGAATCGATGACCGAAGCTCATTCAGACCGGTCAGAGTAGAAACCGCAAACAGGAGTAGACAATGGATTTGAATTTAATTTGGTTTCTTTTGCTTGGCGTGCTGTTAACCGGCTATGCCATTCTGGATGGTTTCGATCTTGGAGTGGGGATACTGCATCCCATCTCAAAAAACGATGAAGAACGCCGGGTTTTCATGAATTCAATCGGGCCGCTATGGGATGGAAACGAAGTGTGGTTGATTACGTTCGGTGGTGCTTTGTTTGCCGCTTTTCCTATTGCTTATGCTTCAGTTTTTTCCACATTTTATACGCCGTTTATGATTTTATTGTTTGCCCTGATTTTCCGGGGCGTTTCGATGGAGTTTCGCAGCAAGCGCCCTTCCGCTTTGTGGCGTGGATTCTGGGATTGGGCATTCTGTTTGAGCAGTGCTGCCGCCGCCTTGTTATTTGGGATAGCTGTGGGGAACGCGATACAGGGAGTGGCCATCGATGTCAACGGTGTTTATCGTGGTTCCTTCATCGACTTTTTGAATGTGTATTCTTTAATGGTGGGTCTGATGGTTGTCGCTCTGTTTGCCATGCACGGTTCCCTTTATCTTTATTTAAAAACTGAAGGAGATATTCAGAAACGTATTCATGAATGGATATGGCATACATTTGGTATTTTTATGGTATGCTACATGATCACTACGGTGTATACATTAATCAAAATCCCTCAAGCCACTGAAAATTTTGAACACCTTCCTTTTGCTTGGGCTGTGGTGGTGCTCAATATTTTGGCCATTGCTAATATCCCCCGTGCGATTTACATGCAGTGTCCCGGTTATGCTTTCCTGTCCAGTTGTGGTACTATCGCTGCTTTGACTCTTCTTTTTGGACTTGCACTCTATCCCAGCATATTTGTTTCGAGTATCGATCCAGCCTATAGTTTGACGATTTATAACGCCGCTTCGAGTCAAAAAACACTGACCATCATGTTCGTCATCGCTGTTATTGGAATGCCGTTTGTGTTGGCTTATACATCGGTTATTTACTGGGTATTCCGGGGAAAAGTAAAGTTGGAGCATACCAGTTATTGATTTATTGATGAATCATTGGTCGAAAGATTTCTACTATAATTCCATTTGGCAGTTTTGATTTAAAGTCCTGCAAGTGATTTTTCAAAGGCCGCACTTCCGAATGATGAACAGCGAAAAAGGAAACGGCCGGATCGGACACCGTTACTTTTTGAGGAACTGTCCATTCACCCACTTTAATCCAGGTTTGCGGAATAATGCTGCGCCACCAGCTTTCGTAAATCACGGCAATCGAAGCCCCTCTATTCAAAGCCCATGATTGAATGAACCGGTCAGATAGTAAATTCTGTCGGTTGGCCCGCAGCGGCTCCAGGCTGCCCAGCCCCATCATATCCAGACAATGGATATCCGCCAGATAGTTAATCGCCCCGATATCGTTTGCTAAAATGGTTTCACCGCTGTAATACGTTCGTAAAAACAGCCCCATTTGATATTGCTGGTTATAAAGATTCTGTGCTCCGGGGATGATTAGAGAAATGGATCGGGCGTGATGTCCAAAAGGAACCAGCATCAACAATCCGGTTATGATAATTATTCCTCGAATCAGGTAACGTTCTCTTATTTGAGTTGAGTACCACCATAGATTCTTTGCATGTTCCACGGCTGTGCGGGTGAGTGGAGCCAGGGCGAGAAAACCAATCGTCAATAAATACGCTTCGTACCGGTAAAACCATCCAATCGAGGCGAGGGAGCAATGGAAAATGAGCGAAGGGAGAAAAACAAAACACATCATACCGCTTTTGAAGGTAAAGGCGTTTCCTTTTTTCAATAAAGAGAGAAAGAAGGAAAGCACAAGTAAAAATGGAACTACCAGATGAGTGGCCCCAAATAATTGACCGTATAAACGGGCGATAGACTGGCCGATCATACCCAATCCGGTTTGTTGTTGCATGAGACTTTTTTGTAGTATCGAAGTAGGAAAGAAAAACCAGCCAAGACGGAGATAAAACAATCCAAGGAGTATCATGGGCAATGCGCACGAGAGGCCAAGTGTTATGGCGGTTTTAAGATTTTTGTGAATAAAGCATAATAGGCAAAGTGGAGCGATGACAAAGGCGGTTTCATAACGGAACAACGTTGTCAGCATCCCTAACAAAAATAATTCGGGTAGAGAAATTTCTTTCGATTCCGTTAACAGTGTAACTACACGCAGAACCAAAAGAAGTATAAGTAAAATATGGAGAGTGTGCTCCATTCCCGTGCAAATGATGGTTGGAAGAGGGAGAATAAAAAGAACAAGAATGGTATAGATCAAAGTCAGAAAAACATTCTTTATATAGTGATAGATTTGATAGGTTAGTATGAGTGTAAGAGGGGTCGCGGCTAACAGGTTTATTAAAAAAGGGATGCTCTCGTGGTTACCGAAAATTTGGATCAAAACACCGAGCAGCAATGTCCAGCCTGGTGAAGAAGAAGCCGCTGTGAAACCGGACTCTGAAACACCAAGCGTTCCGTCTTGGGCAAAATGCCTGGCCATAGCCATGTGGATATAGGTATCGTCAATAGGATAAATAACATGGCCGGTCCTTTGGATGATTTGAGTTTCCAAAAGGCACGCCGTGATGATCAAGACCAGAGCCGGAATGGCCAGTATAATGTGTTTTGTAGGATGTTGCATGTTTGATAAAACCAAAAGATTATATTATTCTTGCTGAATCATACCATCACAATGACATTCTGTCGAAGAACGGAGAGAACCTATGGGAACTATTTCACCTCCTGAGCGGGTAAAACCGATTTTTGGGTTCTTATTTAAAAACAATTCTCATTGGCTTGATGTATTAAGTTTTATAAGTTCTCACTTCAGTCCAGTCGATTACATCAGTGAGGAATTTCCCTTCGTTGAAACCGATTATTACCAAGAGGAGATGGGTGAAGGCTTGTTGCGAAGGTATCTTTCAGCCAAAAATCTTGTTTATCCCGATTTTTTAGTACATATGAAACATTTGTGCAACCTGTGGGAAGCGCAAAACTCGGTGGACGGAAAAAGGCAAGTCAATTTGGATCCAGGGTACCTTACCCCGGCCAAACTCGTGTTGGCCAGCACGAAAAATTTTTATCACCGGATTTACATTGGCCGTGGTATTTATGCTGAGGTAACCATGCATTATACGCAGGGGGATTTTCAAAAACTCAAATGGACGTATCCCGACTATTACAATCACCGGGAATATTTTCTTTGCTTGCGCAATGCCTACAAGCAGCAGTTGAAGGCCATTGCGTTGACAAGTGAGGAAAATGAATAGAAAATATATATATAACTTAGGTCGCTGGGGGTGGGTGTTGCCCTGAGAATCCCTAAGGGATACCCCTCGAACCTGATCCGGGTCATGCCGGCGGAGGAAAGCGACGATGACTTCGAATTCATGTTTCTCAGCATTCGTCCACACGATCCACTCGTTTAATGTCTTTCCCCTAATCCACGCCGTCACTCCGGATCATTGTTTACCCACTATAAGTGGAAGGAGTGATAATCATGTCCGAATTCAATAGAAATCCTGCACCCGCAGGTGAGAATATTACCCAAATGCATTTGGCGCGGCAAGGAAACATTACTGATGAGATGCGTTTTGTTGCTCAGCAGGAGAATGTAGAGCCGGAGTCGATTCGTTCAGAAGTGGCTCGCGGCCGTATGATTGTTCCCGCCAATGTGAATCACAAGCGTCTCGAACCGATCGCCATTGGGATTGCTTCAAGATGCAAGATTAATGCGAACATCGGGAATTCTTCCGTGGTGTCCAATATCGAGTCTGAATTGGAAAAACTGAGAGTATCTATTCGCTATGGTGCAGATACGATTATGGATCTCAGCACCGGTGGAAATATCCCAGAAATCCGGCAGGCGATTATCGATAACAGTCCGGTTCCTGTCGGCACGGTCCCAGTATACGAGGCATTGACCAAGGTACGCTGCATCGAGGACCTAACAGAAGAGGTGCTTCTTGAAACAGTCGAATCCCAAGCCAAACAGGGCGTTGATTATATGACCATCCATGCCGGTGTTTTGTTGCACCATCTGCCTTTAACCATTAACCGT
>CAZXSQ010000013.1:0-3621 GCA_964643335.1 uncultured bacterium | reverse complement strand
TAACCGTGTGACCGGGATTGTCAGCCGCGGCGGATCGATTATGGCGCAGTGGATGATGTATCATCATAAAGAGAATCCGTGGTACACCGCTTTCGATGAAATCTGTAAAATCTTCCAGAAATATGACGTGGCTTTCAGTTTAGGCGACGGCTTGCGTCCAGGTTCTCTGGCGGATGCCAGTGATGAAGCGCAATTCGCAGAGTTGGAGGTCTTGGGCGAACTGACCAAACGCGCTTGGGAATATGATGTACAAGTAATGATCGAAGGACCTGGTCATATTCCGTTCAATGAAATAGAAATGAATGTACAGAAAGAAATGGAAATATGCCACGAGGCACCTTTTTATGTTCTGGGTCCGCTAGTTACCGACATTGCACCTGGTTACGACCATATCACTTCCGCCATTGGAGCAACCATGGCTGGATACGCCGGTGCGTCCATGCTGTGTTATGTCACACCGAAAGAACATTTAGGCCTGCCCAATCTAGAGGATGTAAGGCAGGGCTGTATCGCTTATAAAATCGCAGCCCATGCGTCGGATGTAGCACGGGGCCGTCCAAACGCTCGAAACCGGGACGATGAACTATCCCGTGCCCGCTACGCTTTTCAATGGGAGCGGCAGTTTGAGTTAGCGCTCGATCCGGAAAGAGCACGTGAATATCATGATGAAACCCTGCCCGATTCAAGTTACAAAGACGCTGCTTTTTGTTCCATGTGCGGACCAAAATTCTGCTCCATGAACATTTCTCAGCACGCAATGCAGGAAAGTGTTCATGAATTGAAGACCAAACTTCAAAAAGAAGGTAAACTTTCGGAAGAAATGGTGACCCCGAAATAGACCGGATAATTGGCAGTACAATTTTTTTTATTTCACAGCACCAGGAAAAATATATAATGATTGGGCGGGAAGGTTTTCATTCTGCTTTTCATTATATAAAAAAAATGGGCACCTGACAGTTTCCGATGCTCCTCTATAAAAAATCGGAAAGACTGCTCTAGTACCCACCTATTAAGATTATCAGCTTTCTATATCGAAATTCAACCGGTAAGAACCCCTCCTAAGTCCTGTTTTACCTGTTAGATTCTTAATCATGAATTGGGAGGGCGAATCTCCTGATGAGCCACTTTGCCTGGATCAAGTAAGCTTTCAGAGTCTGATTTCATAGAAAACCAATATTTCTTCCCGTGGCCTCACTTCGGGCTGATTTTCTACCAGTGTACAGTAATCGCGAATGGCTTGATGTAGAGGTGGGATATAGAAGAAAAAATGCCGCTTATTGACAAGGACCAGTCTTACATCTTTGTTTAAAATATCTCTCCGGAGGTTGAGGAAAAGGTTGATCACAGGATATTTTTCTCTTAATTCAGGTTCTTCTTCGAATAATTGATCTAATTCATAGACTGCCTGGGTACTGTAAGTCAACGATTCTTGTCTGGCTTGATAATAATTGAACAAGGCGGGATATTCTTGGCGGAACTCGGGTTCCAAATCAAACAATCGATCTAATTCTGACATGGTTTGATAAAGTTTTTTTGGAAGAATAGCATTTTGGGGAAAAGCGTCCTGTAAATCGGGAAGATCGAGTGTAAGATTCCTTTCTTTTTTCAGTGCCTTCCATTCATGAAAATAGGCATGACCTAGTATGAACAAAGAAGAGGCGCTTTCCGCCAGTTTTCTTTTTGATTCGAATGCGTATGCCGGAGGCGCGATGATTAATTTCTGGGGCGGGGTTTTGTATTGGATAAAATTAACCAATTTGTCCATCTCTTGGGCTGACAGTTCAAACGCGATTTTGGAACTGGTAAACGATTGATAGAGCAGGATAACTGGTTTCATCAATAGTGCAGGAAGCAAAAGGCAAAGCACCAGCGTAAATTTTCCAAATTGCAGGGTATTGCGAAAAATATCCGATACCTTGCTGGGGAAATCTGAAGCCATGAAGAGAGTGGTCAGGAAAAATGCGGAAAATACAGCTACTGCCGGTTCACCCAGTGTAAAAATATATTCAACCGTGCCCCCTTTGGTGACAAAGATAATAGAGCCGAGAGAGAAGATCGCCCACCAGATGATATAATCTTTTCCGGTCACTTTTCTTTCTTCTCCGCTGAACAGAAGTATCCCCGCGATGGCGGAAAAAACGAAACCGCCTTCCCAAAATAAAATATCACCGCCTTCAACATTCAGTTTATTCAAAAAATAGCTGAACATTTCTTTGAAAGAACTGGTGGGATAGGTGCCGACCTGCCTAAAGAAAACGTGTTCAATATACTGCCCATGGCTGTAAACCATCATGAACAGGAAAAAAGCGATGCCTGCAGAAAGCATCACCAGTGTGTAACGGATGAAAAAACCACGAAAACGCAGCCAGACAAAAAACCATTGCAGCGCCACATAGGGAAGGGCGGTCATATTGGTAAAACAACTTAGAACAGAAAAAAGAGCGGCGGCATTGAGAGCCGGGGAGGGACTCCTCCTTTGAATAGCCGTCAGGAAAAGAAGCATATTGAAGGACAGGAGCAGGATGAGCAAAGGTTCGGATTGATAGCCCGCCGACCACCATACCCCCTCAGGAAGGAATAAATAGATTATTCCCGCTAAAGCGGCTATACCGGAGTGTATAAATATTCTATTCGTGATACCAACGACACAACATGCTATAAGAACATGCTGAACCGCCTGCCATAATCGAATCAGGACAGGGTCACCACCCGAGAGCCAAAGAAGCAATCCTCCCCAAAAAAGAAGCAGGGGGGGTTGAGGGCTGGGCAGGTCTTTATAGAGAATTTCTCCTTCCGCCACCCGCCAGGAAATGTATAAATAATTGCCGTCTCCAAAGTCTACATATTTACCGTCGATACTCTGTATGAACAGAAAAAGATAGATCAACACCGCTAAAATAAACAGGAGTAATGGAACCCTTCCTAAGGAGTATCTGGATTCCTTTTGGTGTTCTTCCTGCTTTTTCATTTCTTTTGGAACCTCATGTGTTCCTTGTTCACCAACAACATAATCTACCATTCCCCACTCCTTCATTGAAAAATTATACGTCCAATTCGTTCCAATCCATATTTTCCATATTATAATGCTTAACGGCTTGTAGGGGCGGTTCGCGAACCGCCCCTACAACCTAGTTTGTGAGAATAACTGTGCATTATTTATCTGCTCTGTGGTCTACATATTATGTGCTTCTGCTTCGTGTGGGGGGGCTGCTTCTTTGTACCTTGGTTCCGCTTTCGTATTTTCCTTTGGCTCGATCTATCCCCGAACATGCGAAAATATCGGTTTTTGGATTTTTGGCGGTTTTTCTTGCCGCTGTGTGCATCGCTTCAGAGAGGAAAAAAATTAATGGACTAGACCGTATGACGGTGATTGTGCTGGTAGTGTTTTTGCTGAGTTTATGTGTATCCACATTTTTTTCTGTGAATTGGATACGAAGCCTTTTTGGTGTGCATTACCGTTATAATGGCCTCTTATTGATTTCGGCATACTGTGGGATAGCGCTTATCGCTTCATTCATTACACGGATGGATTCCCGACTGCCTCTCTATTTTATCCATATGCTTGTCATAACCGCTGTGATCGCCAGTTTTGTGGGATTTCTGCAATATTGCGGCTTCGGT
>CAZXSQ010000012.1:11447-30099 GCA_964643335.1 uncultured bacterium | reverse complement strand
AGGACTTACAGTCCGTTACAGAAGCCACCGCCTTCAGGCGGTGGTTGTTCACTTTGTATCAATCACATGTTTATACCTGAAAGATATATTATAAGACCAGTTTACATTGTTTTTAAATGCGCAATTACGAAGTAGGCGAATGGATTTTTGCTTTGCTTCAACTCCTCCTCTTGGTCCCGATAATCAAGCAATTTTACGCTGGGGAATTTCAAACTCAAATGGCTTTCCCAGAGATCATACTCAAAACGATCCGGCCGCCAGTTGGGTTGATCATCTCCCAGAACCAACAGGCTCATGATCGGTTTATTAAATCGCAAATAGAGCAAACTGTTGTAGATATACATCCGTTCGGGGATCCTGCGGCGCCGTTGGGACTGCACATCGATGTGAATGTAAACCCAAGCCTCTTTCCCATTTTTGCGATACACCTTCAGAAGTTTATCCACATATCGTTTGCCCACCACCGCTTCATTGGCGATCTTTTGCAGTTCTTTTTCCAGGGATTCATACCCTTTGCTCCAGTCGATGTCTTCATATATCTTCGGAAAGAATAATAACAGGAACCAGTGCAGGAATGCATCCAGGATATCTTTCCATGAACTGTCGAAATGGTCCTGTTTCGAATTGGTCTTTGCCATGCTGTTTTTCTTTTTTCGGATATATTATACATCGGATCGCTGAATTATATCATTTGCTATGACCAAGATAAATTGCCGGAGGATGATAAAATATCTCTCCTCTCTCAAAATTGAATACTAAGGATTCTTTGGATTCGATAGGCCAGTTAAAATAATTGTAAGAGAAAGGTGAAAGTTAGATGATCGTGGAGACTGCAGCGGCTGCTGCGATTGGTGTGGCAGTTTTTAGTTTGTTTATTGAACCCAGACGATTTCAAGTTCACAAACAAACTATAGAATTGGCCGGGCCGGAATTAAGGCCTTTAGATGTACTCCATCTTTCAGACTTGCACTTTTATCGAGGCCGGACTGCTAGAAAACATTTCCTCAACCGCCTGGCTGATCAACCGATGGATTTAATCTTTATCACCGGTGATTTGATTGACGACGATTCGGGGATCGATTTGTGCCTGGAAGCGCTTCGCGCTTTTCATAGCCGGTATGGAATATACTGTGTGCTGGGAAATCACGATTATGTGCATATCACCGTTCGAGACTTGTTTCACCGCACTGGGGCGCCCCCACGAGCAAGAGGAAGACGTCCCAATAACATTGAAAGACTGAAAAACGAATTAGAAGATATGGGAATTCAGGTTCTACAAAACGAACGAAGAGAAATAATCATAGATGATATTCCAGTGACTATCGCCGGCGTGGACGATCCGTATTTATATCGAGACGATATACCTAAAACATTTTCGAATTATGAGAAAAAAGGACCTTGCTTTGTACTTATTCATACACCCGACCGGTATCAAGAACTTTCCGAACTTGGAGCAGATATGGTTTTTTCCGGCCATACGCATGGAGGACAGGTTTGTGCGCCCTTTTTAGGTCCTATAATCACACGTACAACTGCGCCAAGAAAATTTGTTTCCGGATTGGTTCGAATGAATGGGACCCTATTCCATACAACAAAAGGCGTTGGTTCGGGGCGATTAACACGTCCACGTTTTTTGTGTCCGCCGGAAGTGACGTTTTTCAAAATAAAATTTACACCCACGCATCCTGTCTAACGGGTAAAACAAGCCCTCCCGTTTGTGTCGTTTCCACAAAAGACGCAGGCGGAGACGTTTGATCTACCAGGTCCTGTATTTAGGATATAAAATATTGCTTTTGGGGAAAAATATTACCATTTGGGATGAATAATGAAGGGGAATAAATTAATGGAATTATATACTGCTTTTATGCAAGCTGCGCAACACTTTTCTGAGAGTGTTGCCTTTGAATGGGAAAGCGAAACTTTATCGTATAATGAATTGTTGAACCAAAGCAATATCGTTGGAAATTATCTCAAAAATCAATTTTCGGCACCCGCTCAGAATGTGGGTTTACTGGCCCCGAACACATTCAATTTTCCAAGAGCTCTCTTTGGAATTTTGGGTTCAGGGCATATTGCGGTTCCGTTGAATCCTTTATTGAATCCTGAAGAGATTGCACTTCTGTTGACTCACTCTGAATCTCCGGCCGTGTTGTATGATCCCGTCATGTATGATCAAATTCAAGCAGCTAAAACTTTGATGGAAAGAAACATCCAAACAATCCCGATCAATCAAATTTTACAGACGGAACCAATCGATTCTTCTGTATTATCTCCACTCACCGCTTCGGAATATGTTTCGATGATTCTTTATACATCCGGAACTACAGGTGATCCAAAAGGTGTCATGTTGTCCCATCAAAATATATACAGTAATTATGATGCATTCACCACGATTCTGGATTTCAATCAAGATGATACTTTTCTATGCTTTCTGCCTTTGTTTCACACTTATGCGATGACGGTCATACTTTTTGGAGCCTTACTGAAGGGGTCGCGCGTGATTTTATACCCTCAGTTTAATCTGCAAAAGGTCATTGAACATATAGTCAGCCGTCAGAGTATTGTGATTGTCGCTGTTCCTCCCATGATTCATATAATCGCTAAGTTTACCCCAAACGAAACGGCAGAGAGACATAATATACGTTTTCTGGTTTCCGGCGGTGGTCCTCTTCCGGTGGATGTAAACCTGGCATTCCAGAAAAAATTCAGTCATGAAGTACTTGAGGGGTATGGACTCACTGAAGCTTCCCCGGTAATCGCCACGAACCGGCCGACACAAAACAAAATCGGAACAATTGGTCCTCCGCTTCCCGGTATTGAAGCTGAAATTCGGGATGAACAAGGAAATATACTCGGCGTGGGTGAAATTGGAGAACTATGTGTGCGCGGCGATAATGTCATGTTAGGTTATTATAAAAATCCGGAAGCGACAAAGTCCAGCTTTTATGAAAACGATTGGCTAAGAACTGGAGATATGGCCTGTATCGATGACAATGGCTACTTAAAGATCGTGGGAAGATTAAAAGACTTGATTGTCTGCGGAGGAGAAAATATTTACCCGCGTGAAATTGAAGAAATCCTGCTCCGCTATCCAGGTGTCGCTGAAGCGGCGGTTGTCGGAAAACCCAGTAAACTGCGTTCAGAAGTACCCCACGCGTTTATTGTTTTAAGCGAAGAATCCATCGGAAAGATTAACGAATCTGACCTAAGACGGCATTGCCGGGAGCATCTGGCGGAATACAAAATCCCCGAAGGCTTTACTTTTATTGAACAAATGCCGAAAACCGCTACAAAGAAAATCCGTAAAGAAGAGATTAAAAGATTATATTTCAATTAATAAATGTACTCTGATTTTTCAGAAGTTTCAAATCCTATTGCGTCACAATTGACCTTTCTGCATTCTTTTTGCGCTGTGGACGAACAGTGATTTCCACCTCCTGATCAAGAGCGGTCAAAAAGTCCATTAACTGCCCGGCCGAGAAATTTCCTGAGCGATTACGTATTAAAGCGGAGACATGGGGTTGCTTTATTCCGAGAATTTCACCCGCTTCGGTCTGTGTAAGCCCACGTTCTTTGATAATATTATGAATTTGGAGTGTCAAGTGAGCTTTGAGTAACTCTTGTTCAGCATTGGGAAGACCGAGATCGGCGAAAACATTACCGCTGCTTTTTTCAAACTGGATTTTATTTTTATCTCTCATTGAGGGATTTTCTTTTCTGGCACGTTTAGCTTCTGCTAAGCGTGTCCATATCTTGTCGGATTGATCCAATCCATACGATTGTTTTTATATTCATTATACGATTATACATATTTTTGTATAAATATTCTTTTTATTACTTCTTCTTAGACGGGAATAAGATAAGTTCAAAGATAAACAAAAACAGATTATGGTTTCAGAGTATCATGTTTTAGGATAAAATGCGTGTAGTACCATAGAATTTGATAAACGTGAATAAGCACGTCTGTCATCAGGATAAGGATCATGAATAAGGATGATACATTAAGGGAACATCTCGTAGAACTTTTGAAGGGTGGCAGCGCACATTTAGGATTTGAATCCGTCCTGCGTTCTTTTCCCCTCCATCTTTGTGGGAAAAAACCAAAAGGTTTGACTCATAGTCCTTGGGAATTATTAGAGCATATTCGCATCGCTCAATGGGATATTCTGGAATATTGCATGAATCCCCACCATGAATCCCCTACATGGCCGGATGAATACTGGCCCGATTCAGCAGAACCACCCGATGAACAAGCCTGGGAAAAAAGTGTGCAACAGGTTCTCAATGATCGGGACGCGATGATCCAGATCATTCAAAACTCATCAACCGATTTGCTCAAACCATTTTCACAATCCAACAGTCATACTATTTGCCGCGAAGCTTTGCTGCTTGCTGATCATAACGCTTACCATCTTGGCCAGATGGTGCTAACTCAGAAATTAATCAACGCATTTTAATAACAATTTCCATCATCAAACTATTCTACCCTATTAAATCAAGGTAGAGTGTTTTATCCTATCTTAAATACATGACTAATAGATTCTTGGAGAAAAGCGAATAAAACATGAAAAAAACCTGTCAATTCATCTCTATCCTGACCGTGATATTCCTTTTTGTTTCATTGCAAAACCAAGCGAGTGAAGAAGCGTTAGTCAAAAAGGTAGCTGAACCGGATATTACCCATGAATTTTATGCAGAAACCTCTTATGTGGGAGATGCCAACTTAAACCTAAGTGGTCCTTCAAGGGAAATCGATGAAATCCAAGGAAAAATCAATTATGTTTACCGTCAGCAGTTGAAGGAATGGATTTGGCTCAGAGTAGGCATGAGTTGGGAACGTTTTTCTTTTGGCGGCACAGAATCTGCTCCCATTCCTGATACGCTCCAATCTCTCAATGCCATTTTAGGATTGGATTTGGCGTTTTCAGAACAACTTGCCATTCGTTTCGAAATGCTTCCCGGCCTTTACAGCGATTTCGAGGAAATCACGTTTGATGACGTCAATTCACCATTTGCACTGTTTGTGCGTTACATTGTCAATCCGGACCTGGAGTGGTATCTCGGCTTTAGCGGTGATCCGAGAAGAGAATATCCTGTGGTTCCTGGAGCGGGCGTAAAATGGAAATTTGCCGACCGCTGGACTTTATCGCTCTTGGTTCCAAAACCCCGCATTGAATATGAATTGAATGAAGATGTCACACTTTATGCTGGTGGAGAGATGAAATTCGGTACTTACAAAGTCTCAGAAAACTTCGGTGATGAGCATGGAGGTATTCGTTTAAATAATGCCCCCGTGGATTACCGTGAAGTTCGCACCGGTGCAGGGATTGCCTGGAGAATTCAACCCGCTCTGTTTTTAGAATTGGAAGCTGGCTATATGGTGGACAGGAATTATGATTTTCACAACGCGGATATAGATTTCGATACGGACGGCGCACCGTATGGTCAAACGGCACTGCGATATATTTTCTAAACTATACCGCTCCTTCTTGCTTTTCCACGCCCCGCACTTTGCGGCTTACTTCATTGATCCGATCAAAATCCTCACGGCTGACATTTTCAGGTACGCCGCCTGAATCCATAAAAATCAACCGCCCATATTTATGTCCCAGTTCCGCAATAGTTTCAAGATAATTGTTCTGTTGTTCCGCTTCCCAATTCCAAAAACTGGTAGGAAATCCTCCCACCACAACAAAATGAGACGAATAGTTCTTCAACAATCCTTCAAGATCATGCCCCTCTTCTGGGTCGAAAGGATTGATGAAATCGAAATTACACTCCACCAAATCATCAAGAATGGGAGTAATGGCGCCATGGCTGTGTAGATGAATATCTGTGCCGAGTTCATGAACCTTATCGCATAATTTTTTATGCCAGGGTTTGAAGAATTTTCTATACATTTGAGGCGACATCAAAAGCGATTCTCTCGTGCCCAAATCATCACATAGGGTGATGCAATCAGCCCCGTTTTCCACCATTTTTTCAGCGGCTGCCTGGTTCCATTCACCCAGACGCTCTGTCATAGCGTGAATCAGGCCGGGATTTTCAATAAGGTTCATCAGCGTATCCGTGTATTCCATCAAAAAATAATGGAGGCCGGAGAAAAAACCGTTCAATGAACCGATAACATATTCCCCTTTGGTCTTTAGGTATTGGACATCATCCGCGAAGCCTTTATACCGTTCCGGATCGGATGGATCAGGCAATTCCAAGCGGTTTAAATCTTCCATCGTTTTTATGGGGTGATCGAAATGGTGATAAAAATGCGGATGGAACTGCACCTTGGCGCGGACACCGGTTTCATATTCGACAACAAGTTCATTTTCGGTCCGTTCAACCATCCGAGAGTAAAATTCACCCGGACCGCCATGCCCAAAACAAATATTCGCTCCCTTTCCCAAACAGGCGAAACAACGGCCAGTAAAGTTATTAAATTGAATCATTTTATCGAGCGCAGACGGCCCCATCGGCGACATATCAAAATAATCGGGCACATCATAAATCCACATGGGATAATAATGGCATAACTCAGGCGTTAATCGCCTAGCCAACTCGCCATTAAAAAAAGACATCCAATGCTGGGGCACAGGCACATCGTTTTCTTTTTGTAAAACAGCTTTGATCCAATCACGTTTGTTCATATCAATTCGAGTCCTTCAATGTTTTCTTTTGTTAGTGGAGATTTTTTCTATTGTATCATTATCTTGGATTGTATAACGGGGGATGAAGACGGGGGATAAAAAATTCAAATATTATGAAGACATACGTTCAGTCCAATAACCAGGACGACGGCTGCTATGAGCAAAAGCGATAATCCAAATACAATCTGATAAATTAAGATAAAAAATCGCATATGGGAACTGGCTAAGTGTATATTTTTGAATATCTTCCATTTCTGGGATTGCGGGATAAAAATTCGGGTTTGAAGCAATTCTACTTAAAGCCTCTTTTATATAAGACTTGAAACGAAGGGCCAAATGTTCACCGCCTCTACGCCGATAAAAAGAGACTCCCTCTTTTAGTTCTGCTTAGGCTTCAGGATAGAGTTGAACCTTTTGGTGTGCACTACTTTTACATTTCTTCAAGTGATGTGAAGGCGTTTACACCTTTTACTGATCCGGATTTAATGTCATTAACACGACGTACTAATTCAGCCTTGTACATTGGATCAAGGCCTTCCTTATCTTCCCGTTCTTGAATCGTTGCGATCAGACTTTCATGAAGCTCTATCATATCAGAAAGCGGTAATTCTTGAATTTGCTTTTTAAGTTCGTTGGTCAAATTACTCATAATCTATCCTATCTGAACCTTATCTGTATCAAGTAGACTCCAGATTAGATAATGGGTATCTACGAGATATCTCAAGAGTCAGTCAATTCTTCCGTAGTCATTTCGAAATCGTTTTTAAAGGCATATGTTGCCTTATTCTTTAACAGACCAAGTTTAATCGAATTGTTTTTTTTATATTCGGAATACGGAACGATGACAGCAACATTCTCCTTCTTCTTACCATAGGAGATAATAATTTTTTCGCCTTTTTTGACCTGTTCAATAACTTCTGAAAAATGCGTTTTAAGTTCGCCAACCTTCATAGTTTTCATGATGTCTCAGTTTATACGACAGTGTTTTATTTATCAAGTTGTCAACTTCCTAGTCTTCAATTTCATACCAATAGTCGCAGTGGAATGTTGATCCCAAAAATCCTGTATTTCCTCCATGGATTCAAAATTGATGGGTATTTTCATGTTATTTTTTGGAATATTTTTTCCCACGTCTGTTGCGGCCTTTTTTACTTGTTCACTGTTCAATTTGGATCTGCTCGTTTTGCTTCTTGGCTGCCTTCATAAACCGCTAATTCTTCATGCAAGTGTGCAATCATCTTGCGTATGCCTGCTTTGGTGAATCCTTTGGATCCAACCGGGTGCGTTTGTTGCAAATGATTCAGCCGTTCCTCAAGAATGCGAATTTCTTCCTGAGCCTTTTGATATTCTATTGAATTGGTTATTATAATACGGTCTTTATGAGTTCTTGGTAAAAAATTCCCGAATTCAGAATCTTCTTCAAACCCAAAAATAATTATAAATTTTAAACTATAGTTTTGTTAAGTTAATCTATGTTCACTTGACGAATGCGTATCCTGGCTTCTTCCACAACCATTAAAGTTTCTGGTGAAATATCTACATCATGATTTAAGAGTCGATTACAAATCCTGATCACATTAGATGACTGGAGATTCCTTAGACCTAGAAAGATTATAACAAAATGTGACTGATAGCTAACGCCCCAAAATCCGCATCATGTGTCAACACACAACATTTTTCCTGGTACGCTATTTCAAGTAGTTCATCGTCGCTCTTGCCCTGCCAGCCTTGTTCTTTTGCATCCAATACATCCAGTCCATAATTTCTAAGAAAAAACACAACTTTAGGAGAAATGTTCTCATCGGTAAGGAATCGTAATTCATGGAATTTCATTTAACTTTCTCTAGTTCCAGGTAAACCTCATTCCTATAAGAGCGGGCAGCATATCTCAGGCAAGTGCGGATATCATCTTCAGTTAAATGAGGGTAGTCTTCGAGAATCTCTTCTTCGCTCACACCGGAAGCGAGTAAATCCAAGATGAACTCAACGGAGATACGAGTTCCATCGATAATGGGTTTTCCTCCGAGTATTCGGGGATTTACAACAATTTTTGCCATCTTTACATCCCTTCTTTTATGATTCACGTAAGTTATTTATTCACTGACGATTCGACAACCGGTTTACTTTCCAGATACAAAGTATCATAGCTCAGATCTATCTCGCCAGGCCATCCCACCGAACCGGCAACCACTCGTGCCGCTTTGAAAATCGAGCGATCTCTCAAACGAACAAAGATTCCTCGATCCAGATCGGGCTTCACGTTGAATATCCGGTGTTCTCCATTTTTAAATATTAATTCAAGTTGATAATCATCCAGTGGACGAACAGATTCGACATATGGGTTCATGGTTACCTCTACTTCATACCAATCACTCTATCTATTTTATTGTACTCCAATAACAAAAACAATCACAATTTCCTAATTTACCATCTCACTCAACAAGTAACCTAATCTACACCAGATGATTCTTTTCGACATGAGTCAGCACACACCTCTTGCCAAACCCACAGAATTTTTTAACCTAAACTGTAAACCTATTTATTCCAACAAAGGATCGAGGCAAATATGATCAAAGCAGCAATCATCGGAGCCGGAGGAATTTCACGAACCCATGCTGAGACCTATCAGAAATTCCCTGAGCAATGCCAACTCGCCGCACTGACGGATATCTATCCGGACAAGGCCAGACAGAAGAAAGAAGAATTGGGGATTAATGTTGAGGTATATGATAACCACCAAAAAGTCCTGGAGCGTCCTGATATCGATCTGGTTTCGGTCTGCACACCTCCTTATACCCATGCGAATATCACGGTGGATTGCCTTAATGCCGGCAAGCATGTCATATGTGAAAAACCTATGGCCTCTTCATTGGCTGAATGTGACAAAATGCTTGAAGCATGTGAGGCGAACCAAAAAGTTTTGGCCATTATTGCACAGAACCGTTTTCGTGATCCCATCATGAAACTGAAATCCATTTTGAACTCAGGAATAGCTGGCAAGGTTCTTCACGCTCAGGTCGATTCCTTCTGGTGGCGCGGCCATTGTTACTACGATCTGTGGTGGCGCGGGACTTGGGAGAAAGAAGGGGGAGGCTGCACGTTAAATCATGCCGTGCATCATATCGATATGTTTCAATGGATGATGGGCATGCCTTCAGAAGTACAGGCGGTTATGAGCAATACCGCCCACGATAATGCCGAAGTCGAAGATATATCCATTGCCGTTTTGAAATATCCAAACAGAAGCCTGGCCCAACTGACCAGCTCCGTCATTCATCACGGTGAAGAGCAGCAATTGATTTTCCAGGCGGAGAAAGCACGCATTTCGTTCCCATGGAAAGTCGTGGCTTCCATTTCAAGAAGCAATGGATTCCCTGATCGAAATCCCGATCTTGAAAACGAAATCAACGATATGTTCAAGAAAATTCAACCGATGAAAAACCAGTTCTATGAAGGAGAATTCGACGATGTGCTGACAGCGATTGAAAATGGAAAGCAAGCACTCGTCAGCGGTTATGAAGGAAGAAAAACAATGGAATTGATCACCGCCATTTACCAATCCGCTTCAACAGGGAGGGCTGTCAAACTTCCTTTGGGAAAAGATAGCCCATTCTATACCGCAGAGGGTATACGAAAAAATGCCATACATTTTTACGAAAAAAGCGCATCGGTGGAAAATTTTGGCGATGATAATATCATCGTCGGTTCCAGCAGCGATCAAAAACAATAAAAAAAATAATCTAAAAAGGAGCCTTGAATTATGCAAAAAGCCGATGGAATGATGTATGCTCCAAAGGGAAAATCCGAACCGGTCTGCCAAAAAGGAGACTTTCGTTTCGCCGCCGCGGGATTGGATCACGGCCATATTTACGGAATGACTAACGGTCTTATTGAAGCCGGAGGGGAGTTGGTGTGGGCCTACGATCCCGATCCAGCCAAAGTGAAAAAATTCTGCGATACCTATCCCGAAGCCAAAGCCGCCTCATCGGAAGAACAGGTGTTGGAAGATGACAGCCTGAACCTCATCGCCTGCGCCCGAATCACATCTGAACGAGGGCCGTTCGGACTGAAAGTCATGGATCACGGCAAGCATTATTTTTGTGATAAAGCGCCTTTTACAACGTTTGATCAGCTGAACGAGGCTCGTAAAAAAGTAGCTGAAACCGGTTTGATCTGGGCGGTCTATTACAGCGAACGCCTGCATGTGGAGGGAGCGGTTTATGCAGGGCAATTGATCAAAGATGGTGCAATCGGCCGTGTTTTGCAGGTCATGAACATCGCTCCCCACCGTTTGAATGCCCCCAGCCGTCCGGACTGGTTTTTCATCAAAGAAAAATATGGCGGGATTTTATGTGACCTTGGCAGCCACCAGATCGAGCAGTTTCTCTATTATACCAATGCAAAACAAGCCGATGTGGTTCACAGCCAGGTCGCCAATTTCAACAATCCTGAATACCCCGAATTGGAAGATTTCGGAGATGCCGTGCTTGTGGCCGATAACGGTGCTACCATGTATTTCAGAGTGGATTGGTTCACTCCCGATGGAATGGGTGCTTGGGGCGACGGCCGCACGTTTATCATGGGAACCAGCGGTTCAATTGAAATACGCAAGTATTTAGATGTCGCTCATGATTCACGGGGCGATCATGTTTATCTTGTCGATAGTGAGAAAGAGTATCATATTCCAGTCAACGGAAAAGTCGGTTTTCCCTATTTCGGCCAGCTGATACTGGACTGCTTGAATGGAACACAGAACGCCATGCCGCAGGAGCATACTTTTTTGGCGGCTCAATTATGCCTGGAAGCAGAAGCGAAAGCAGTAAAGGTGGTTTAAATTATTCATAATCCCGGAAAGCATTTGCGGCCTCCCACAATGCGACTATGTTTTCGGCCGGAACGTCGGCTTGTGTGTTGTGAACAGTATTGAAAACATATCCTCCACTGGGTTTGAATATGTTCATTAAATCCTTAACTTGCTTTCGAACCTCTTCTGGTGTTCCGTGGGAATAAATATTTTGTGTATCAATACCACCTCCCCAAAATACTAATTGATTTCCGTACTGTTGCTTCAACTGCGCCGGGTCCATTTTTTTTGCGCTAATCTGAATGGGATTGAGGATATCCACACCGTTATCGATAATATCCGGAATCAAATCAGCCACTGAACCACAAGAATGATACCACAATTTCGCTTCTGTTTTTTGGTGGATAAAATCATACAACGCTTTCTGCCGGGGTTTGACAAGGTTGCGATAAATTCTAGGCGAGAACAAAGGCCCTTTTTGCATGCCGATATCATCTCCGACGCAAACCACATGAAGCAGGTCACCGACTTCGTTCAGAAATGCATCATGAAAATCCAGCCAGTATTGTAATGTATGATCAAGCAGTTTTTCAACATAACGTGGTTGTTCAATCATATCGATGTAAAAGCGCTCGAATCCCCGCATATACCAGCAGATTTCAAACACTACACCGGTGATACCGCTGACCAGCGCATACTCACTTTCATTCACTAAACGTTGGGCATATTCACGGAGTCCTTTGAAAGGTGTAAAATCTTTTCCATCAGGCCAATCGTAATAATCAAGGTCTTCATAAGCGATATCTGCTAGGGGAGAATTCACGATATCGCAGTACATTCCTTCACCTGGGGTTTTCCCGGGCATCGCCCACGTCACCCCAAAGCCGTCGGTAATTCCCCAAAACCCAGGGCTGACTTCTTTTAATTCAGGGGGAGGTAAAAACATACCCGGCCGAATATAACGGGTATCAATTCCAAACAAGTCCAGCACCTGCTCACTAGGAGCCGCCAATTGCTGAACAACATCCATGATAACAATATCTTCTTTGAGTCCATAATAATCAAGCACCTTTTGGTAAGCGATTCGATGTATGCCTGTTTGATTTCCACCCAAATCGAGAGGCACTTTATCCGGTTCACGATGCTGCAGCGAAGTTAACAGCCGCTCTCTTGAATTCATTATTCTCCCCACTCAAAAACATAATTTCTATTTCTTTGAAGATTTCTGCTTATTCAAATAACCAATCGCCATCCCCACAATAAAACCACCAATATGAGCCCACCAGGCCACTCCTCCTTCTCCGCCTTGACTCAAACTGATAGCCCCCTGAGCAATTTGTAGAATGAACCAAAAGGCAAAAAAGACCGGTGCGGGTATTTCTAATAATGTTATAAACAAGAAAATAGGAACCGCCGTCACCACCCGGGCATGGGGAAACATTACGAAATAAGCCCCCATCACTCCGGCGATAGCACCACTGGCACCGATCATCGGTTTTACCGAATCTGGATCCGACAGAATCTGAGATGCTCCTCCGGCCAATCCAAAAGCGACATAAAAAATCAGATATTTCCAGCGCCCAAACCGGCTCTCCACATTATCACCAAAAATCCACAACATCCACATATTAAGGATTAAATGAAGAAAACCGCCATGTAAAAACATCGAAGTAAAAAAAGGAAGGATTTGTTCAATAAGACTGAATTTCTCGGCAAGATCAGCGCGAGTGTATCGGGCGGGAACCACTCCATACATCATCAAAAAACGCTCGAGTTCTTTGCCTAAACTCAGTTCATTTATAAAAAAGATGACATTGATTACAACGATCGTTTTTGTAACGACAGCTGCCCGCCGGGTGGAGATTGTATCGTAAAGTGGAATCATTTATTGTTTTTATATATTTTGTTTTTTATTTAAAAATAGCTACATTTTTAGAGCAAAATTAAAGTTTAAATCACTCCGCTTCAATCAGTGAAAGAACTTCGTCTGTTTTCTCCTCTAAGAGGTCGGGATCCTCACGAGTTTCGACATTAAGACGCAAAATCGGTTCAGTATTGGACTCCCGTACATTGAAGCGCCACCGGTCAAATTCACAGCTGAGACCGTCCGTGAGATCAATTTGGGGATTCTGGCTTGCGTAATGTTCTTTAATCCGGTCGATAACTTTCTCTTGATCGGTAACCCGGCGGTTAATTTCTCCGCTTACCGGATATCGTTGGATGCGTTCTGCCACCAGTTGTGATAATGGCTTCTTCTTTTTGCTCATGATTTCAAGCACCAGCAGCCAAGGAATCATGCCGCTGTCCGAATAAGAAAATTCTTTGAAATAGTGATGAGCGGACATTTCTCCACCATAAACGGCTTCTTCCTTGCGCATGACTTCTTTGATGAAGGAATGACCGGATTTGCTCATTAACGGTATCCCCCCATTTTGTTCAACAATTTCGATTGTATTCCAAACCAATCGCGGATCATAAACAATTTTGGCTCCTGGGTGTTTTTCCAGCATCGATTGAGCCAGAAATCCTACAATAAAATAACCTTCGATAAAGTTGCCTTTTTCATCAAAAAAGAAACAGCGATCAAAATCGCCATCCCAGGCAATGCCGGCATCTGCTTTATGAGCTTTGACTGCCTCTGCAGTATGGAAACGATTTTCAGGTAAAAGAGGATTGGGAACACCATGCGGAAAACTGCCATCCGGCTCGTTTTGAATTTTTATAAAAGCGAAAGGAAGGTGTTCTTCGAGTTTATCGATAACAATTCCGGCGCAGCCGTTCCCTGCATTTACGACTAACTTATACGGAGGTAGAGTATTCAACTCGCCCACCTTAAGAATCTGCTGAATGTAATGGTCCATGATGTCCATGGATTTCACAGTTCCTTTAGCAGTCGAGGGTTCGAATTGATTCAACGAAGCAAGCCGTTCAATGTCCTTCAATCCGGTATCAGCGCTGATTGGGCGGGAACCTTCCCGAACGAGTTTCATGCCATTGTACTCAGGGGGGTTATGACTTGCCGTAATCATAATGCCGCCGTCAGCCCGTAAATAGGGAGTGGCGAAGTAAATCATTTCGGTCCCGCATAAACCGATGTCCACCACATCGGCTCCACCCTGTGTCAGTCCTTTAGCGAGCGCTTCACCAAGAGCAGGCCCAGACGGACGAATATCTCTTCCAATAATCACTTTCTTTGCGCCTAGAAACTGGACATAAGCCCGGCCAATACGGTAGGCAAGGTCTTCGTTCAATTCATCGGGTACTTTTCCCCGAATGTCATAGGCTTTAAAACACGATATCGGTTGATAATCAGACATAGGCATTCTCCATATCATCCTGTTAAATATTCTAAGTATTATACCTGCGAATGTATTTGTAAAACGGCTAACCTGTTTTAAAACAATCTTTAAAGTTGACCGGCGCCGCGTGTTTTCAATGCATCTACAATCTTACGTATTTCTTGGGCCCGGTTTTTTGGACACACCAATATGCCATCCGGCGTGGCTACCACAACCACATCCTCCATCCCCAAAACACCGACGGCTATATTATCAGCTCCGGCATTATTATAAACCGTTACATTTTGACAATCGACTAGAATCGGATTGCCGACCGCTACATTTCCCTGTTCATCTAAAGGCCAGAATCTCGAAAGCGAATCCCAGGAACCCACATCATCCCAATCAAACTGTCCAAGCGCCATGAATACATTGTCTGCTCTTTCCATCAAGTCATAATCGATGGAAGTGTTCGGAACTGTTTCAAAAATCTCGGCAAGTTTATCCTGTGAATAAAACTTCGACTGCAAAACATCCCGCATTCTATAGATTTTATCGAGAAGTTCGGGCATCCATTGCTTTAGACTATCTAGCAAAACGGACATCCGGCAAAAAATCATGCCGGTATTCCAAAAATGCTTTTCTGAACTGTAAAAATATTGTGCCTCTTCCTTTCCGGGTTTTTCCCGAAAACACGAAACCGGATAAATCGATATACCGCCTTTTTCAAAGACGGATTGGGATTTATCCGGTATCTCCATGTATCCAAAAGCCGTTTCCGGACGTGTAGGTACAAGCCCAATCAAAACCAATGCGTTATGATTTTCCGCAAAAGAAAGTGCTTCAGTGGCCGTTTTTTTAAATGCTTCGGCATTACCGATACGGTGATCGGCTGTAATAAAAGCGAGAAGCAAATCGCCTTCATCCCCGAAACGCTCTAAAATATGCGCAGCAGCGAACGCAACACAACCCGCCGTATTCCGTTTATACGGTTCCGCTAAAACATTTTGAGGGGGAATAAAGTCCAGCGATTCACGCACACTGTTTTCAACTTGTTTATTTGTTGAAATTAAAATTCTGTCATCCGGAACTAGGAGTTTAATCCGTTCAACAGCATCGGCCAGCATAGTTCGGGATTCATGTGTCAAACGAATAAGCTGTTTGGGCAGATGCTGCCTGCTCAAAGGCCAGAATCGCTCTCCCGAACCGCCGGCCATAAATATAGCGGCCGCTGGACTTGTCATGCAGAACCGTCCTTTTTGCTTTAGTTCAATCCCATTGGCTTCAAATGATTATTCAGAAATTAAAAAAGCCGGAGACTTAAGCCTCGACGGCTTCGGCGTATTGAGTCTCCGGCTCAGGATTGTCATACTTGATTGCAATGTCGTCATTTTCCACATCAATGGTGATGTGGGCATTGTCCATGATGTTCCCTGCGACCAATTCCCTGCCCAGCCGGGTTTCCAGTTCACGCTGGATCAAACGGCGTAAAGGCCGTGCGCCATATACCGGGTCGTAACCGCGTTCCGCCAGATGCCTCTTGGCTCCCGGTGTGATATCGATGGTCATATGCCGGTCTTTTAGCCGTTCCCGCAACTCATTCAACAATAGATCAACGATCTTTTCGATTTCATTCAGGGTCAGCATCTTAAACAAGACAATCGCATCCACACGGTTCAAAAATTCAGGCCGGCAATGCATGCGCAATTCATCCATAACCCTTTTACGGATATCTTCACGAATTTCACCTTCGGGCGATGCGCCTTCAAGGAGGTAATGAGAACCGATATTCGAGGTCATGATAATAACGGTATTCTTGAAATCGATCGTCCTTCCCTGCGCGTCGGTCAAACGGCCGTCGTCTAGAATCTGCAAAAGCACATTGAATACATCATGGTGCGCTTTTTCGAACTCATCAAACAGGATTACACAGTAAGGTTTACGGCGAACCGTTTCAGTCAACTGACCGCCTTCTTCATACCCAACATATCCCGGAGGCGCACCAATCAGCCGCGCGACGGTATGCCTTTCCATGTATTCGGACATGTCGATGCGAACCATATTTTCTTCGGAATCGAAAAGCGCTTCTGCCAATGTTTTAGCCAGTTCGGTTTTCCCCACACCAGTCGGCCCCAGGAAGATAAACGAACCGATGGGCCTTCTCGGATCCTTGATCCCTGCACGCGCGCGAATAACCGAATCAGCCACCGCCTGAACCGCTTCATCCTGACCGATTACACGCTGGTGAAGGATATCATCCAGTTTCAACAATTTCTCGCGTTCGCCTTCCATCAGGCGGGTTACAGGGATACCGGTCCAACGGGAGATGATTTCCGCCACCTCTTCGTCCGTCACTTCTTCGCGGAGAAATTTGTTCTCGCCCTGTTTTTTGGCAAGTTCCGTTTCTTCCTTTTGAAGTTGATTTTGCAGCTCAGGTAACTTGCCGTGGCGTAGTTCGGCGACCTTGGAAAGATCATAAGCTCTTTCAGCCTGTTCGATTTCCCGTCGAACATTGTCGATCTCTTCACGCAGGTTGCGAACCTTCTGGATCGCTTGTTTTTCCATCTCCCATTGTGTTTTCATGCTATCCAAACGATTGCGCAACTCGGCCAGTTCCTTCCGCAAATCCTGCAGACGCTCTTTACTGGCTTTGTCTTTTTCTTTGCTCAACGCCTGCTCTTCAATTTCAAGCTGCATCATCCGCCGCGTCACCTCATCCAATTCAGTGGGCATGGAATCAATTTCTGTCCGGATCATGGCGCAGGCTTCGTCAATCAAATCGATAGCCTTGTCCGGAAGAAAACGGTCCGAAATATACCGATTGGAGAGTGTAGCCGCCGCAACCAGCGAATTATCCTGAATTTTTACGCCGTGATGGACTTCGAAACGTTCACGCAAACCGCGAAGTATTGAGATGGTGTCTTCGACGGTTGGCTGATCGATCAAGACCGGTTGAAAACGCCGTTCAAGGGCAGCATCTTTTTCGATGTGCTTGCGGTATTCATCCAGCGTCGTCGCACCGATGCAGTGAAGTTCGCCGCGGGCCAGCATGGGTTTCAGCATATTGCCCGCATCCATTGAACCTTCGGCTTTGCCCGCACCGACGATGTTGTGCAATTCATCGATGAAGAGCAAAATATTGCCTTCACTCTCTTTGATTTCATTCAAGACCGCTTTCAAGCGTTCTTCAAATTCGCCCCGGTATTTGGCTCCGGCCACCAGAGCACCCATATCCAAAGCGAAGATTTTCTTATTTTTCAGCCCCTCGGGTACATCTCCCCGGACAACCCGATGAGCCAAGCCTTCAACAATGGCCGTCTTGCCCACGCCCGGTTCACCAATTAGAACTGGATTGTTTTTGGTTTTCCGGGATAAAATCCGAATCACCCGGCGAATTTCGCCGTCCCGCCCAATGACAGGATCAAGTTTACCGCGATGAGCTTCAGCCACCAGTTCACGGCCATACCGTTCCAATGCTTCATATGTGGATTCAGGCATCGCGCTGGTCACACGCTGTTTACCCCGCACATCAGTCAATGCTTTAAGAAAGTTGTCATGGGTAATTCCGGCATTCGACAAGATGCGGGCAGAGGGGGAAGCCCCTCCTTCTGTCAGAATGGCAAGCAGAACATGCTCAACACTGACATACTCATCCTTCAGCCGTTTGGACTCATCTTCCGCACGAACCAGAACCTGGTTCAAGCGGTTTGTCACATAAATTTTCCCCGCTTCGGCTCCCGGTCCGCTGACCCGGGGCCGGCGTTCCAATTCCGCATTCAAATCGTTTTTGATTTGATCCACGGAGGCGTCCATCTTGGACAGCAGCCTTGGAATCAATCCCTCCGGCTGTTCAAGCAAAGCCTCCAGAACATGTTCAACATCGACTTCTACATGTCCATAACGTACTGCTTTAGTTTGTGCATCAGAAA
>CAZXSQ010000012.1:4619-11437 GCA_964643335.1 uncultured bacterium | reverse complement strand
GAAATTGCTTCCTGAGTTTTTTGTGTCAATTTATTTGGATCCATCTTTGTTCACCTCTCATAACTTGCTGGTTACTATTTTTTCTCATTCCGTGGATTGTGTCTGCTTATTCGAGCCAGTTCTATGTAAGCCCGGCGTTCTTCAGGAGTCAGTTTCAAAGGAACTACAATTTTGATTTTTGCAAACAGATCACCACGTGCGCCACTTTTTTTGATCAATCCTTTTCCTTTTAAATTCAAGGTCTTTTCTGAATACGTTCCTGCCGGCAGACAAACCGTCACCGCTTCATCCATTGTCGGAATTTGAATCTGTGCGCCGAGAGCCGCTTCCCAAGGGGTCACCGGCACTTCGGATTCAAGATCGTAACCTTTGACCTTGAATACAGGATGTTCAGCCAGGCGCACTCGAATATATAAATCGCCGTCTTGTCCGTTTCCGGAACCTTTGCCTCCCTGCCCCCGAAGCCGTATTCGGGTTCCCGATCGGGTACCGGGAGGAATTTTCATTTCATAGCGTTTCCGGTGGACGGTTACCCGTCCTTGTTCATCGGATTCTTGCACATAAAGTTCCAAGCCTTTTTTGGCACCACAGTAGGCTTCTTCAAGATTGATTTCCAAATCCGCTTCAACATCGGGTCCTCTTTGTGAATCAACGGAGGAACCATTCTTGTCACCAACATTGTTCGAATTCCTGAAGCGGCTGAAACCCGCACCGAAAAGAGCATGGAAAAAATCACTGAATCCCCGCCTGCGGCTGGACGTTTCTTTCTCAAAATCGGGTTTTCTATTTTGCCGGTCATAATTCTGCTGCGAACGATTCCAGCTCGGTGGTGGCGAAAAATCCTGCCCCGCTCTCCATCCCGCTCCTAAAGCATCATAACGTCTTCTTTTTATTCTGTCACGCAGCACTTCATACGCTTCATTGATTTCCTTGAACCTTGTCTCCGCGCCGGGTCTTCTATTGATATCGGGGTGATATAACCGGGCCAGGCGGCGAAAAGCACGTTGAACCTCTTTCTGCGTCGCATTTCGGCTAACACCTAACGCCAAATAATAATCTTTGAATTTGACCGGCATACGTCCTAAATCCTATCTTTTTTTAACCACTTCCACTTTAGCAGCTCGAAGTAAAATTCCGCCCAGCATGTATCCTTGCTCGACCACATTGTGAATACGGCCTTCTTCCCATTCCGAATGTTCCACCGTGTTCACGGCTTCATGGACATTCGGATCGAACAATTCACCTACTCCCGGGACGGTTTGTACATCCAAATGATCCAACGTTTTTTCAAATATGTTCAAGGTCTGTTTAATTCCCTCAAACCAGGGATTGTCCCTACCGCCCTGAATTTTAAGCGCTCTTTGCATGCTGTCCAACACGGGTAGAAAATCACGCACCACCATCATTCTCTCCCGAACTCGCTGTTCATCAAGAGCACGCTGAAAACGTTGGTTCATATGGTCTATTTCAGCCACGGCTTGTTCATCTTTCTGTTCCAATTCGACGGTATTTTCTTTCAAACCACTGTGGGGACCATTGTAATACCGTTTGGTCTTTTTCAGTTTTTCACCTGATCTCTCTCCCCACTCAGCCATAACTCACTACTCCTGAATCTTTTTGGTCCTTTCATTTCTCAAGGAAAAATCAATTGGTTCATAGTAATACTAAAGCAAAGAGTATGCAAATTTAAAATTTCAAAAAGATTGTTCTTTTTTATGAACAATGACTAAATTATAACAAATTGATTTAATTAGACTTAAACTTCAATAACCATTAATAAAGTCTCAAAAGGATTTTCTAAATAGAATATAAATCGTGCCGTTTTGGCACACACAGGTAATATAATTATTCGGAAAATTACATTTATTAGATGTGGAAAGGAAATCAAACACTTACAAATGATATTTTCCTAATCAAAAAATTAGCCAAGGCTGCACCACATATAGATTATTCTCAAGAACTCGCTGCAGCTTTCTGAGATTGAGATTGACCGAACAGTTTTCGGAAAAAATGCCGCAAACCTCGAGGCTTTGAATCTTTTCCACTGATCTGGAGGACAGAAGCCGCGATATTACGGATGGATTTCGAAGCGCTGGATGCAGGAGCATACAAAAGAAAAGATTGTTGAAAACGAACTGATTCAAGAACTACCGGATCACGCGGAATATAGCCTAAATTGTTGAACGCCACATTTAAGAACTGCCGGCTCATTTGCAGCATCAATTTTGCCACTTCGGTGGCTTCACCGGCGTCACGGGCCATATTCACCAGTACGCCGATGTCCTTTTCTTTGTCATGTTTCACCAATGTTTTGATCAAGGCATAGGCGTCCGTATAGGCGGGAGGTTCAGGCGTGGTCACCACAATGACCTGATCTGCACATAATAAAAAGTTCATCACATTTGAATGCAACCCGGCAGCGGTATCAATCAGGAAAATATCAGGAGATGGATTAATCCCGGTAAAGGCCTGAAAAAGATTGTCCATCTTGTTTTGAGATAAATTGGACAATTCCTCCAATCCTGATCCACCTGGAATCAAGCCCAAGCCTCCCGGGCCATGAATCATCACTTCTTCTAATTTTTTTTCACCTTGTATAACGTGAGATAAATTCAATCTTGGCGTCAATCCCAAAATAACATCAACATTGGCGAGCGATAAATCAGCATCCAGTAGCAGCACTTTTTTACCCATTTGGCAAAAAGCGATTCCTAAAGCACAAGCGATATTCGATTTCCCTACCCCCCCTTTTCCACCGGTAACGGCAATGACGCGGGTGTATTTCTCAAATGGCAATCGCTTGGCAGTTAACAAAGAGATATCATTTATAACTTTATCTTCTTTCCCATCACTTCCAGCTGATTCTGATGATCGTTTTTTCTGTATGGTTTCAACTTCAGAGGAAAAGGGTTTCCCATCTTTCCCTACTTTGTTGGTTGGTTCAGTTACTACTTCAGGCTGGACAATTTCTCGATTCTTTTTTTTCAATTTTGATTCGAGTGTCTGTTTTTCCTTTGGATCTAACAAAGGTTTCGCCGGAGTTTTTTCCTCGATTGCAGGGGGGGGTTCCGGAACAATATTTTCTTGTATCGAATCGGGGGATTCTTCAACAGCAACAACAGAAGTTGGATCCGGTTTAAAATCATGTTCGGACGCAGTATCCGAGGGCGGGGTAGGTAAAGATGACAATTTATCATCTTTTTTATCTTGCTCTTTCGCCGCAATTTGTCTCAGCTTTTCAGCCTGATCAGGAATTTTTTGCTTCATTGTCATTATCCTGTTTATTCTTCAACGAGGGCGATCGCTCCTGATCTGCTTTCGGTGAATCCTCTTTTTTGGAGACATCGCTGTCGTCATTTTTTGAATCATTATTGTATTGGTCGTTCAAGATAGAACGATTGATGACCGGTTTGGTCAGCAGGAGTTTGGCAATCCGGTCTGCTTTGGCTATTTCAATATCTTCAGGTACATTCTGCCCGGTTGTCAGATAAGAAATTGGAAGGTTGAAACGGGAAAGGGTGTTCAAAATCGTCCCATATGTAGTGGATTCGTCAATCTTGGTGAATATTAACCGTATCGGTTTGACATCTTTAAAATGTTCAATAATATCCACGACATCATTATATTTGGTGGTCGCAGAAAGGACGAGATGCACTTCCGTCGGATGGGCGGCTTCGCTGATCGTGGCAAGGGTGCTCATTTGAGGCATATTCCGTTGACTGGTTCCGGCTGTGTCGAATAAAACCAAATGCGCATCCTTATGTTTATTAAGCGCCTGACGTACCTCATCAGATGAATAAGTCACTTCCAATTCAGAACCAAGTATCTCGGTGTATTTCTGAAGCTGCTCCACGGCGGCTAACCGGTACAAATCTGCCGTGACGAATACAATTTTGGGGCGGGTTTGTGTTTTGGCTGAGTAGCGGTATTGAGCGGATATTTTGGCTAACGTTGTGGTTTTCCCCACACCTGTCGGGCCGACTAGCATCAATACCTTCGGCCTTTTCGCATTGAAATCCAATTCAATGGGTGGAGCGACCGGGATGCGGGAAATAAGGTGGGTTTTCAAAGCAGTCCAGACATCGTCCGTCTCATCGGTGGTTTCTGCAATTTGAGTGGCGATATTCAAAGCGAGTTGTTCATCCACATCCTGCTCAAGTAGATGGTTATAAAGAGCCCGGGTATGGACAGGAATGGAAGGAAGTTCCCCCGAAGCCAATGAGGGAACCAGATGTTCAATCATACCGGTCAGTTTAGCGATATGATTTTCCAGCTGGTTCAATCTGTTTTCCAAATATTTGTCAGGAGGGGAGGACGATTGTTTTTCAGCTGAATTGTCCTGTTTTTTCTCCGGTGGTTTGGATGCAAAAGGCCCATTCGTGTTGTCCTTCTTTTTTTCATTTTCTAACTTTTTTGAGAGCGCAAGCAAAGGATTTTCCTCATTCGGGCCTGTTCCTTTATCATCGACTTTAAAATCAATTTTGCTGCCGGTACTGGAAGAGGGAGATTTCGGCTGTTGTTTCGTATTGCCTGAAGATTGCCGTGAGGTATTGGTGTTATTTTTCCTGGTCTCCTTTACATCAACAGCCGCCGTAACCTCGACTCCTCTTCCCATGAACAAACCCAAAAGGCCTTTACCCATGTCCCGGGAATGGAGAATTATCGCATCAGGCCCTAATTCACTTTTGACCATCTTCATGGCTTGCGCCATATCTTTAGCTTGAAACTTTTTCACTCGCACTTTGCAACCTCACTGTGGAGATTCGGCTAACCGGAACTTCCGGTGCCACCTCGTTATACGATAGAACGATAATCTGCGGTATTCGGCGCTCACATAACCGGCGGACATGGGAGCGTATTTGCGGACTGGTTAAAATCAAGGGATGAAAACCGGAACTGACTGCATTGTTTATTTCATTCTCGATGGCGGCGATAACCTGCTCAGCATAAATGGGGTCTGTGGCCATGATTCCGGCTGCGCCGCCTCGCTGTAATCCTTCCATGATCCGGCTTTCAATATTGGGATCGATGGTGATCACGGGGAGCCGCCCTTCTCCATCGATATATAAATTCGTGATGATGCGGGCCAGGTTCATACGGCAGTATTCAGTCAGCGTTTCAGGATTGTGCTGTGTCGCTTCCGCATAATCGGCGATCGCTTCAAAAATCAATTCCAAATTCCGAATCGGTATCCGTTCGCGAAGAAGATTTTGAAGCACCTTCTGAATCACCCCGACTTTAACTCCAGCCACCTCCAGCAATTCATTTACCAACACCTGATTGCGTTCCCGAAGGTTATCGATTAATTGCTGAACTTCCTGGCGTCCAAGAATTTCGTGCGCATGTGTGCGGATCACTTCGGTTAAATGTGTCGCCAGCACCGCTGCCGGCTCAACAACGCTGAAGCCCGCCATTTCAGCTCGGGAGCGTTCATCAGGTTCAATCCATTTGGCCGGTGTGCCAAACGCCGGTTCTTCTGTTTTGATACCCGGTATATCTTCATCCCCCTCTTCAGGAGTGGGTTTCATGGCCAATAAACGATCAGAGCGGATTTCCCCTTCAGCCACTTTGACTCCGCGAATCAATATATAATACTGCCGGGGACCTAACTGCATGTTATCCCGAATCCGAATCGGTGGAACAATGATCCCCAATTCAACCGCGGTCTGCCGCCGAATAACTGTCACTCGATCCAATAGATCACCACCTTGTTCAGCATCCACAATGGGAATAAGTCCGAAGCCGATCTCGATCTCCATCGGGTCGACTTCGAGTAAGGATTCCACTCTTTCCGGTTCGGGGGGAACCTCTTCCGCTTCCTCTTTGGCTTTTTCTTCTTCCTCGATCTCCTGAGTTCGCTTTATGCGCTGAGTCTGCCAGGCAGTCAATCCGACAAGTAAAGCCAGTGACATGAAAGGTAAAACGATTCCCGGTCCGAAAAACATTCCCAGCGTTGCGACCAAAAAAAGCGCCGCCGCCGCGACATACAAAGCCTCGGGCTTTCCAAAAAACTGATCGGAAAGACTTTCCCCCAGTGCCCGTTCTTCCGAAGCACGAGTGACAACAACACCTGCCCCGGTTGCCGTCAACAAAGCAGGTATTTGGCTGACCAATCCATCACCAATAGTCAGGATTGTATAAGTGCGAAGTACCTCGAAAAAGCCCATACCTTCTGAGAATCCTACTCCAATCCCGCCGAGAATATTGATGACGGTAATAATAATACCCGCCACCGCATCGCCGCGAACGAATTTACTGGCACCATCCATCGCACCGTAAAAGTCTGCCTCACGGGTGATGTCCTCACGGCGTTTACGAGCTTCAGCCTCATCAATAAGTCCAGCGTTCAGGTCGGCGTCGATTGCCATTTGTTTTCCTGGCATCGCATCAAGGGTAAACCGTGCAGCGACTTCGGCGATTCTTCCTGAACCTTTGGTGATCACAACAAATTGAATAATGATCAGGATGAGAAAGACCACAAAACCGATGATGGCATTATCTCCGGCTACAACACGCCCGAAGAATTCGATAACCGCCCCGGCTTTTTGAGGTTGCCCCTGTCCTGGTGTAAGAATCAATTTGGTAGAGGCCACGTTAAGAGACAAACGGAAAAAGGTTAATACCAGTAGCACCGTAGGAAAAGTGGAAAACTCCAGTGGATTGATCAAATAGAGCGAAATCATCAAAACAAGAAGCGCTAGGGTAATATTCGTAGCCAGAAGTACGGAAAGCATGCTAGGTGGAACATACCCCAGCATGATCCCGATAATACCCACAAAGGCCAGAGCCATTACAAAGTTGGAGGCTCTCTGAACCAT
>CAZXSQ010000012.1:1289-4609 GCA_964643335.1 uncultured bacterium | reverse complement strand
CTGTTGCAGCAGTATCTGCCATAATAAATTATTACCCTATGCCATCTTGGCCGCCCGGTCACTCATTCTGTAAACATAGGCGAGAACCTCGGCAACTGCTTGATAGAGTTCTGGTGGAATGAAATCGCCTACCTGTACCAGTTTATATAACGATTGAGCCAAGGCACGATTTTCAACGACCGGGATATTGTTTTCCTTGGCAATCTCTTTGATTTTTTGAGCCAACAAATGTTTACCTTTCGCCACCACCTGGGGGGCGGGCATATCACCCGATTCGTATTTCAAGGCGATCGCGTATTCAGTGGGATTGGTGACAACCACTTCCGCTTCCGGGACCTCTTCCATCATTCGCTGGCGCGCCATTTCCATCTGAAGTGAGCGAATACGCCCTTTGATCTGAGGATCACCCTGTACATCTTTTCTTTCCTGTTTGACTTCCTGTTGAGTCATTTTTAAATCCCGCTCAAACTGCCATCGTTGGTAGACATAATCAAGAATAGCCAGAATCAGCATAATGATAAGTGCGCGAATGGCGATATCCAGAGCCTCAAAACCGATGTGAATCAAGATGTCTTTGACTTCTTCCGTCACCAGCACCATCATCCCAGGCAACGAGTAATAAACCGTCAGGATCATTACAGGGGCAATAATAAATATTTTGCCGATGGACTTCACCAATTCCACCTGCGACCGGATCGAAACGAATTTGGCGAGTCCCGAAATAGGATTCAATTTCTTCAAATCCGGAGCCATCTGTTTGCCGGTGAACATCAATCCGACTTGGGCAATATTGATAAGGATCGCCACTATAACAAAAATAATATAAAAAGGCAGCAGAATCTGAATGACGCGCAAACCGAATTCCATAAGGAAACTGTGGATACTTTCTTCGGAAATATCCCGGCTCCCGCAATGGTCCAAGTAATAAACAATAGCTTCCGCGATGTTGCCATAAAAATGTTCGGCAAAAAAATAGAAAGATATCACTCCGGCGAGAAGCATTAACGCCGTGTTCAGTTCATTACTCTTCGGAACATTGCCTTCCTCACGTGCCCGTTGTCTTTTTCGCTCAGTCGCAGGCTCAGTTTTCTCCTGGCCATCTTCATTTTCAGCCATAACTCTACCCCGACAGTGTTCAAGTCACTGTTCAGTTTGGCGCCAATCTCATCAAAAAGGCGTAAGCATAATCCGTATAATTTTGTAAATAATCGCTAAATGCAAATGTGGTAAAATTGAATACAGAATACAGAATAATCAAACTCATAGAAATTCGTATAGCGAATCCAACCGCCATAATATTCAATTGGGGCGCTGTCCGTGCCAGAAAGGCTTCCGCCAGACTGACTAAAAGCATGGATCCAATCATGGGAGCGGCGATCTGTACACCCATAGTGTACATGGCCGAAGCCAAAGCAATGCGTCTCTCTTCACTGTATAGCAGCGTCTCCCATCCGGCGATCCCCAGATTGGCTATGGAAAAACCTTCCCCGGGGGCAAAAAAACGAAAACTGTCCATCAGGATCATCAAGATTTTTTCCGGCCCATCAATCACGATAAAAATCAGTGTACCGATCCACGTATTGACCTGGGCCATCAAAAAGATGTCCTGGCCGGTGATCGGATCAAATACAGACGCCGCGGAAAATCCGGCCTGCTGGCCAATCACTTCTCCCGCAATCCCCACCGTGTGAAGGAACATCTGCCCGATAAATCCCAGCGCCATGCCGATCATCAATTCAGCCACGATCGAAATCGTGAAATCCACGATCCCCAAATACTCTCTGGCGACCATAGGCAGTGTAATCTGGAAATCGGCGTTGTTCAGTTCCCACACCGGCCCCATGATAACCATAGACACCCAAAAAGCGACTCCGGCTCGAATGGGACGGGGAATGGACGAATTGCTCAAAATGGGCATGGTGAACACAACTCCCGCAACCCTTATATATACAAAAAAGAAGGTCATGAATAAATCTTCATAGGGTTGAGGGAGTAAAGTCATGA
This sequence comes from uncultured bacterium, assembly GCA_964643335.1. Lineage (GTDB taxonomy): Bacteria > Hinthialibacterota > Hinthialibacteria > Hinthialibacterales > Hinthialibacteraceae > CAZXSQ01. Next base: position 2,605 of record CAZXSQ010000012.1, on the reverse strand, counting down.
TTTACCACCGTGCCACATCTGGAAGCCTGGCATAAAGCCTTAGAGTCAAATCCACCAGTCTTTCAATCAACCATGGCATGAGAAACATGATTGTTGTTCCCACCACCAGCAATTTAGGAACAATCGTCAATGTTTGCTCATGAATTTGCGTCGCCGCCTGAAATAAACTGATCATGAGACCCACAATCAGCCCTATTCCCAGCAGGGGTAAACTGATTACCAACGCGTTGAACATCATCGTCTGACCTAATTCAATGACAAACATTTCATCCATCGTTTGCTGCTCCTCCTAAATGATTTAAGAGTTTATTTTAAGGTTCACATGCTTCCCATGTTCTGAATAAATGAGAGACCAAGAGCATGAATCAATACACTCCAGCCGTCCACCAGGACAAACAATAGAATCTTGAACGGCAGCGATATAAAAGCGGGAGGTAATTGAAACATTCCCATCGAGATCAGAACGGAAGAAGTCACGATATCCAGAATCAGAAATGGGATAAAAATCATGAATCCCATCATGAACGCCTTTTTCAATTCACTGACCATAAAAGATGGTATAAGCACATGGGTGGGGACATCCGACGGGTCATTCGGTTTGGACATCCTGGCCATGGACATAAATACACGAATATCCTTGGCGCCGCTTGTCCCAATTTGTTCCCACATAAATGTACGGACCGGTTTTAAAGCCCTTTGCAGCATCACATAAAAAGGAGGAACCCGCTCGGTTACTTTTTGGTTGAATACATTGAAATCACCGGGTTCCAGAGGTTCGATTTCCTTGTTGAGATAGGGTTGAATCGCCTCGCTGTAAATCTCTTCGAAAACCGGGGTCATAATATAAAAAGTCATAAAGAGCGACAGCCCGATAATCACTTCGTTTGATGGAGTCTGCTGAGTTCCAATAGCCCGCCGAACAAGACCCAAGACAATGGAGATACGGATAAAAGAAGTGGTCATGACAAGAATACTGGGTAAAAGGGACAATACGGTTAGCAGAAAAAGAATCTGGAGCGTGATGGATACATCCTGAGGATGCGGACTCTCATCTGGTCCCAATCCAAATGTAGGAAGAACTTGTGCGTCAGCAAGTTGAACTTGCACAATGAACATAAAGAGAAACAGGAAAAGGCCGAGACGCCAAAACCGGCATCCCGTAAACCGCTTCACTTGCCTCATCCTACTCATGATCTTCGCCTTTCTTTTTCCGCAATCGTTGAGCCAGTCCTCCCAGCAGGAGCAAACTGGCTTGAACCTCTTGCTGAACATTTTTTCCTTCGAGCGCATTCTGCCACTGGGAGAGTTTGTCACCG
>CAZXSQ010000012.1:0-1279 GCA_964643335.1 uncultured bacterium | reverse complement strand
CGAATGATTGAGAAAAACGCCCTTCATCCATACCGCCCAAATCCGGCGAGGATTTCTCTTGAAGAAGTGATGGGGAAATTTGCACTTTGGATATAAGAGAAAGCGTGTTCCCTCCCTCGCCGACAAGAAAGTATTCCTCTCCCACACGAATCAAATGGATTTGCGATTTTTGAGATAGGGCAAAAGAACCAAGCCGGTCGATATAATCACCGCCCAATGTATTCTTTTTGATGATGAACTTCTTGGCAAACCAGGCGATGCCGAGTGCGAAAGATATCACCAAGGCCAGACTAATAAGCATCTTGCCGATATACCGCACCATCGATTGGTCATTTTCATTGTTCTGAAGAGCGTTCTTAGAGGGACTATCCCTATCCGATTGAGAATTCGATCCCCCCTCATCGAAATATTGTTGAAGGGCGGAAAAAGCCTGATTCACTTTAGCACTATGACTGGCAGACGTTGCGGAAGCCGTCGTTCCGGAAGCGGATAAAGAAAAACGGGAAACCTGCAGGTTTTCTACATTCGTTTGAGTGGCGTCTTCAGCGGCCCATGTGCTCACGCCAACGAAGACGAGCAGAGAAAACCATCCGGACATACCCAGCGGGAATATGCTGCGTCGAGACATAATCCAATCCTGCCGGACTCTAGAAGCCCGGTTCACCGCAAGACATTGTGGGGGCTTGCGGCCCTCAACCTAAGTTTACCAATCGCCAGCGCCAGCGATGCAGTGTTTCAACTCAATAAGGACTAATGGAGACAGCCGGTTAGCGGGACACTGATGGAAAAACCAGCCTGCTCTTCAGTCCTTTAAACATTACAAAGAAAAAACTTCTCTGATCAAAATACCACTTTGATTCAAAGAATTAATTATCTCACCTTCGGCCATAATCCGGCCGGCAACCATCAATTCGATCCGATGGCCTTCCCTGGCGAGCAAATCATTCCATGTTCGAGTTTCCAATCGCAGAATTTCAACCACTTTACCATCCGGATGGTGAACAATAATCTGCGTATCCAAAGGAATCTCGAGCAGTTTGGATAAATTATGTATTTTAGTGGAGTCTCCATTCGGAAAAAATGCGCTGGAGACTTCCTGTTTCCAACAATTGGATCTGGAAATATCTTCCACCTCGCGGCATCCAAAAACTCCCTTCACTGCATGCAGACGAAGTAAAGCTCCTGGACGCAAAGAGAGAAGATCAACCAATTTTAGATCGGATTGTGCGTTCATTATACTAAACCAATTATTTAGCCATACAATCCTTTAAAAAGATTT
>CAZXSQ010000011.1:28787-30934 GCA_964643335.1 uncultured bacterium | reverse complement strand
ATTCATGTAAAATACAAAATAAGTATTATATTTCAAAATCATGAAAAATAAAGTTCGAGTTTCTACATCCAGCAATTCCGCAATTAGATATTTTATGGAAGCCAAAAAGTTTTTTGAGTTGATATAAGAGAGATAGAAGGTATGTAAAAGCATTATTAAAATCGCAACCCAGAAAAGAGGTCAAAAAACCGTTTTTGGGTTGTTGACTCCTTGCTCAGCCAAATTTCCCAAACAACGGAGTAACCATTATGCCTTCTTAGGGGGGACCCTGAAATTCAACTGGTATTTACGGGAATAAAATCACTCATGCGAGAGTCCAAAATAAACTTTTTGGAAATCTCATATAAAAAAAGCGGTTCATCACGAAAGTAGGTACTTATTGAAAATTGAATTGAAGATTTCTCCCCCCCGAAGACCGGGGGGAGTTAGAGGGGGGTTGATCATAGAACCGTTCAACCCCATCCTAACCTCCCCCAATCTTTGTGGGAGGAATTTTTTTTCTCTTGTTTCTTTTTAAATGATACGTCTTATTCATTAAAAAAGTACTCAATTCCGGGTTGAGCCAAAAAAGCGTACACCATTCTTTTTTTTCCTTGCCAAAAAACAATCTTTTTTTACTCATAAAAGAACAATTGTTCGACGGCTAGTGTAATTCCCAATTTCCGATATCAGCGCTTTCTTCTTCAACCATAACAACGAGATGATCCAGATTATTATTAGGAACAGGATCCGATGTAATTTCTAAAGCTTCTGCCCATAGCTCATATGTACCTGGTTTTTGGGGTTTCCATTGCATCCAAATGTAATCATCTTGTGTTAAACCGTATGCGATCTCTGAACCAATGACTTTCCCGTTTTCATGGGGATCTCCTTCATACAAGAAAATATGTTTGGAATCCCGGACAAGAAAATTAGATTGAATATTGATACGAATCATATAGGATTGCCCGAATTCAACATGGACGGGATTGTTTTTTTTAATACCTTTGTTTGTTTTAATCGCCAGAGATTCTTCATGCAAATGGACTTCGTGCGAAGTTAATTCTAATGTTTGATTTGACTGTATATTTGATTCTTCTTTTTCAGGGTAAATGGGGATACCTCCACCGTGGGGCCAATATCCTTCATTATTGCTATGAATTAGAATATCGCCTTTCCCATCTTTCCATTCATGAATTTCATCCCGCACTTCATTATCCGCATCTACGATGACATAAAAGCGATATTTTAAATCCTGGTTAACCTCATTTGTTCTAGGATCGATCGGATTGCTTAGACCTGTCGTATCCCACACAACGTGGATAGGACGCATTTCCAAGGGATTCATGCTTGTAAGTTGATATTCATCAATCGTAACCCGATCGCCTATTTCTTCATATGATGAACTATCAAAAAGGATGTATTGAAAAGCCACTTTAAACGGATTGCAGTTTTTAAAGCTCAAATTATAAATTCTCGCAGTCAAACGCACTTGTTCACCATCAACGGGGCCGGCTGAAATTACATCTTGTTGGCCTGTCACGGGATTTGCCTCTTCGTATTCCATAAAGAATCCCTTCATTTTTCCACGCTCAGGTTCTTCATTCAATTCCCAATAACCTATGTTGTTTGGATTCGATGAGTCAAACATGTGATTAAATTTGTTAGGAAGATTTAGCGCGGGATCAGGTCGAGTTCCGTAATACAAGTTCCATTTCGAGTCTGCACCCAAATTGCGTATTCCTTCGAAATCAACAGCGTGAGAAACCCGAAGCATACCGCCATGTCTGCTAAAATAAAAGGTCGGTTCGAATCCGAAATGCCAACCTTTTAAATGAGCATAATCGGGGATATCGAGCGTGAAGCCCGTCGTCTCTGAAGAGGACGAATGGCTAACTCTTTTACCGCCCCATGAGTTAGAATTATGAAAACTGAATCGGGCTCCTATATCGAATTCCTGCGCCGGCGTTTTTTCATGGTAACCGATCTTTATTTCTTCGCTTTCCGATAGCGTATGATTCCAGGACCGTTCCGATCCACCGCCGCTTTCATTGGTCCAATTTAGGTTTAAAGACTTATCATTTCCGTCACAGACGAATATGGTGTCGCCATAAAGTCTTGCAGCAGTAACATGGATATCTTCATTATTTTCTCTATAGCTGTATACT
>CAZXSQ010000011.1:20805-28772 GCA_964643335.1 uncultured bacterium | reverse complement strand
GGATTGTCGACTGGAGGGTATGTCAGCGCATTGTTATTTTGGTGCATTGGTTGATACCAGTGATGATCTCCGCCGACTTTGTTTTTAATATTCCCCGGGATGATAAACTCCATAGTAGCAAACGGATTTTCGTCGTCATGCGTACTCATATTGTATATAGGATACCGCCAGACATCAAGCGTTTGATATCTGTAACTGAGCACGTCAAGTTCATCCGCCTTAGTAGAAAAAGATTGGTTTTGAGTGTATTTGTCAAAGTTCCATTGATCTTCATGCCGGTCATAGTTGTAAGACAATGTCGTTTTCGACTCGGCTGAAACTTCGGATTTGAAAATATCTCCTACTTCCGCTCCCTCCGATTGAATGTCGAATTCAGCGCTGCCGCCGATCGACCAATCGCTCGTCGAATGCGTTTCGGTTTCAAATACCTTATTATTTTCATCTATCATTTCAACATACAGACCATTATATGCATTCACATTAAATACTTCCCAGTCGCCGTCCCAGTTATCGGGATCATTGGGAAGATAATCGACGTGTTTGGGTGGTTCTTGAATAATGGCTTCTGTCATCAACACGTTTTCGAGCACCACATGCGAAGGCTTTCCAAGAATGACCGAATCGCCGTCAATATCTACAGGAACAAGTCTCGTGCAAAGAGCATAGCCGGTATCACGGTAAAAATGATGATGATAGGTTTGCTGTAATTTTTTACCATCGTCGATACGGAATGCTTTCATATGCGTATAAGCGCCCGTGCCATCGTATTCCGGTGATTTTGAAGCGTCCGTGGAATACGAGACCATGAGGTCACGGGGAGAGATAACGACTTTGGTTTTATCCCCATATCCGCTGAAGCCGCCGGCTGCGACGTCGATGCCATATACGCCGGCTCCATTAGCAATGTGGTAATTATCGATTACATCGATTGCGTTCAAATCGTTTTTGAAAGAACAGAGATATAACTTAAAAGTTTTTTCTTCCGTTTCCAAATTTTCATATATCATAGCGACTGCAACTTGATGCCTACTAACAGGATACCCATTGTCTGGGTCATTTATTAGAAACCCACTTGTGATTTCACCCCATCGATGCCAAACAATGTAATCATCAATCCAGTCGAATTTGCAATGTCCGATTTCCACGGGTTTATCTCCATCCCGTACGTTATTTCCTTCTCCCGCCGTATATAGGTAAAATCGGCCATTCACAAAAACGATCAGTTCATCGATGCCGTCGGCGTTTACATCCCCCGCGGTGCTGGAGATAGATTGTGGAGTAAAATAGGGGTAGTGTTTTTGTTTGCCATATTTCAGTTGTCCGTTTTTGAGCCAACAAAACCGTACCCATAATATTCCATCAAATTCGTCTTCGGTTATAAGGGCGATTTCTTCTCTGTCATCGCCATCAAAATCTCCGGTTTCCAATCGCAGATTATCGATTAATGGGGAATACGAAAAATCATGGTGTGCGATTTCTTTAATCATGTGGTCTTGGGTATCGGGATCGATTTCATTCGACCATTGCAAAACGGATATTCTTACATACCATTTTTCGTCATCACCGCCTAATCCGGTAACATGGTATGGCCAACACCAGGCCACAACGATTTCGTCGTGCAGATCGCCGTCTTCCAATTTAATGCTGTCCAGATCGACGCATTGAATATCAAGGAGACGATAATGTTCCGAGGCGTCGTAGGGTGATGGATATTCATCCTCAGACAATGAAAGTTTCGTGCTTGCAATCAACCTGCCTTGCTCATCAATTGCCGGATCATATACTTCAATCGAAATGGCGCTGGAATCAATAAAGCGTGCATGAACGATTTGCTGGCTTGATGGCTTACCTTCATTTCGAGAAGCGCTGTTGCGGGTAATGCTGAAAATATATCCACTAGAACTGGCTAACCCCCAACGTAATTTTACACCGGAATGACTATGAGGAATCTCGAACGATTCGGTATCCCATAACTCAATAGAAGCGTCATTTGGATCAGCTAAAACGCCATGAAAATGATCCCAGGTTTCCAATCCATATTGCATTAAAATTTCATCATCGCTTATTAATAATCGTTGTTTGGTGGAATTGATTGGATCAATTTCACCTGGCCTGTGTACAGAACTATCGTTTTGCGAAAATACTTGGAGTGCGAATAGCGAATAGCAAATAATGAAAAATAATCGAAACATTGTTATGTTTATCCTTTTCTAAAGAAGATTTCCTTTTCTTAATGGTATATATGTTGCTTTTTATTGATTTCCCATATTACTAAATCTAATTTGTCTCAGAATTTTCGAGGCTGTATGCTCGAAAATTTTTTGATGAACACTCTTGTTGGAACATTCACAATTTTCCTTGATTTCCTCTGATCTTCCAATGGTAGTTCGTACCATGTCAACCCATTTTTTGCTCATGGCCCCACCCGATAAATATCTCCGCTGCTGACGAGTCCATTGCTCGAATCATACAGTAGAAACACGCCTCGAGGGTTGGCACTCTGGTCATCCGGAGCTGTATTTGCCTGCTGGTTCGGCCCACGAGAGCGTACTATCCAGTCGAATTCGCCGGGCAGGCGTACTCCGTTCCAGATCGGTTCAAATCCTGCCCGCGGTGAGTAAATCCAGGACATTCGCACTCCCTTCACCGGATCGAATACGTTGTAACCATACCGGCGGCTGGGCTGGTTATCATGATCCAAGCGTAAACCAAATGGATCATCGACTCCTTCCGGATTGCTCAAATAAGAAACCGGCGTTGAAAGGGCATTGAAATAATCCGGATCGGTATGCCCACCCCATAAATTGTACGGGGGATACCAATTCTGATCGAGGCGATAGGATTCGAGCGCCGTGGCCAGAGCTCGCATATCCCCCTGCACTTTGGAGACTTTGGCTCGAATCTGGGCATTTAAAAAATTGGGCACCGCGATTGCCGCTAAAATTCCAATAATAGCCACTACAATTAATAACTCGATTAAGGTAAAACCTGTTTTCATAATAACCTCTTTTTTGATTTTTTAATGAGTTTAGCATATCATATTATTGTATGGTTTAATATACATTTTTTAAAAAGGCTCTCTGAATTCATATCATGTTGATTTACATAAAACCACACCATTTCATCGACATCGTTACTGCGGTGGGCAGAGGGGAGTTATCATTTTCACCTCATCCGTATGGACATGCTCAACATACTGTTGCAGCAAGAATAATCAGTCACCCTGACATTCTGCTGGAAATCGATCTGGGGGCGGATGATATCTGTAAACCGTGCAAAAATAATATCGATGGGAAATGTGTCGATACAATCGATACCTCTTTCAGACCTCAAGCTCCAAAGTCCAAACAGGAATGGAATTATCTGATTGACTGCCGCTGGTGTGATCACCTGAAATTGAGGACAGGCGATCAGTTGACCGCACGGGAATTTCTCCAGCGTTTAAGAAATATGCCGCAAGACATCGCCGCTGTTTATCAAGAAATTCCAGAAAAGCAAACAGAAGACCGTTCACAAAAACTCATTAAAGGCATAGAAACCCTTCTTTTATTTTCTATCCCCATGTTCGTATTTACCATTTTTGATTTATTCCCGCTACGGTCCGCAATATCGTAGGGGCAGTTCACGAAATCGCAGTGAGAAAGTGCGCTAACCGTCTCTTACGGCAGATGAATAATTTTTCATCATGTTTTATAGCGTTGTTCACTTGGTATTGTGCAAATCATCGATATAATCCGATTATTGAGAGTGAGTATGTCATAAAAACTCTACACTGGAGTAAAAATATATCCATGCTGAAATCACAGACGGGGCCAATAAGTGATCAAGGAGTGTCCATCATCATACCCGTTTATAATGAAGCGGTTGGGCTCCCTGGCTTCGTATCCGATCTACAAGAATTTATTCAAAGTTGCTCTTACCCTTTGGAAATCGTTTTTGTTGATGACGGCTCCGATGATGGGACGGTATCATTACTCGATAACGAATCCTTTACCGTGATTCAGCACGAAACCAATATGGGATACGGCGCAGCGATCAAGACTGGCCTCGAACACACTAAACATGAGACCATCGTGATTCTCGACGCTGACGGAACCTATTCGCCATCGGATATACTTGCTGTTGTGGAACCGATGGGGCGATACGATATGGTTGTCGGCGCCAGGATGGGCAACGATGTAAATATTCCATTGTCCCGCCGGCCAGCGAAGTGGATGATTCGGGTATTCGCCACCTGGATGGTGCGCCGTGCTATTCCTGATTTAAATTCTGGACTCAGAGCCTTCCGAAGAAGCACCGTCAACAAGATATTCAGGTTGCTGCCCGACGGTTTTTCTCTGACGACAACCTTAACAGTTGCTTTTCATACGCAGGGAAGCCAGGTATACTATACACCGGTACAGTACCGGACACGCTCCGGCACATCCAAATTCCGTCCGATTGCGGATACCTGGAATATGTTCCTGTTGATCTTAAGGACGGTGGTGTTGATCCGTCCGTTGAACGTATTCCTTCCGCTCAGTTTTTTTCTGGCGGCGCTGGCGATCGCCGTATTAATCATAAGCAAATTTTTCATGGGGAAATTCATGGATGCGACTTTCATCGTACTTATGATGACGAGTATTCAGATGTTTGTATTGGGTTTGATTGCCGATCTTATAGTACGAATCAATTTGTGGACACATTAATTATGTATCAATTTAGACAGATTTCATCTATTTTCAAATTTTGTATGGGATTACTTATCGTCACATCATTGAGTGCCTGTGTAAAGAAAGAGATTCAAATAGCCAGACCCGATCCGGAAATGACCGCTTTAACGTATGGAGACAACACAATCACTGTCAAGGATATTCTGATTGCTTTTCAGGAAACCCATCCCTTCGAGGACATCCTGTTTATGCCTGAATCGACTACGCACGAGGAATTTATTGCCTCTATCGGCAAAGAAATCGCTTTCAAAAAAACAATGGCTGAACAAGCCCGTGAATTAGGATTGCACAAATCCGAAAGATTTATCACTGGACATGAAGACATTGTTCGGGACGAACTTTATCAAAAAGTACTTAGCGAAGATATTTTCGATAACATTCGTTTCACGGACAAAGAAATTCACCGCTTTTATGATGAAAACAAAAAAAGTCTGTTCCTGATCAAAGATACCAATGCTTTTGCAGTTCGCGGATTGTATGTCAATATAGACCAGCGGACCAGAGAAGAAGCCTGGGCGATTGCCAATAAGGCCTACCAGGAACTGGAGCAAGGCACGCCTTTTGAGACTGTGGCTCAGAAATACTCGGATGCACCGCTTCAAAAAAGGGGCAAAGAAAACCGAATCACCCCCGGTATGGCTCATGCCGATATCGAACGCAAACTCAATCAGTTAGAAGAAGGGGAATATACCGATCCGTTCGAATTGGGAGCCAAGATATTTATCTTCTATTTGATTGATTTCATCGAACCTGACTATGTTTCGTTTGAAAAAGCCAAGGAACCGGTCATCCAAAAAATGACCCTTGATAAACGTGAACAGGATATTTATTTCCTTTCCCAAGAATTGAAGAAGAAACACGGATGCCTGATCAACGCTCCGCTTCTGGATGATCTCCAAAACGCCGATCCTAACGCTATTATTCTTTCCATACCCGATGTATGGGAATTGACCTTGAAGGAATTTCTGCAATTGGCCAAAGAAAACCAAAACTGGACCATCGACGAAAAAAAAGAATACCTCACTTTTTTGGCCAATAAGTCCGCCTTTCTTGCCGAAGCTCTCAGCCGGGGATGGACTGAAAAGGATGTTGCCGCTGCAATGGAGTTTCATGACCGCAAACTGCTCACCAATGAATTGATTCGCTCCCAAGTGAACCTGGATCAACTCACCGAAGAACAAATGCGCGCCTATTTTGTGAAGAACCGCGATAAATCCTATTTCCAAACGCCCAAGATTTATAACCTTTACCATTTGTTTGTCCGTGCCGAATATGATTCCACTCTTACTCACTATGAAGTGCTTGCCAATTACCAACAGGCGAAACAACAGGTGCAGTCGGTTCGCTACGAAGTCTCTCAAGGCCGCCCGTTTGAAGAAGTGATCGCCCCATTTATAGAACATCAATCGGCCAATATCTCAGGTCATATGGGCTTTGTCACGTTGAACCAGATGGATCGCCCAAGCCAATCGGTAGTCGGGAATCTGGAAGCGGGGGAAATCAGTGAACCGGAACGAATATCCATTCATTCCACCGAACGCTATGGTTACGAACTGTTTTATGTAAAAGATATGCAGCCGTCCCGGCCGATGACTTTTTCGGAAGCCAAAACAGTAATCCGAAACAAAGTTTTCGAAACCCGTTACAATCAAATCCATGATAAATTAAAAAAAGAATTCAACAAAAAATACGAATTCACGGTCAATGACGAGGCCATCGACCAAATTGTGACCTACCTGCGCCAGCTCGTGCACAGATACGATATTCGTTCCGACATCACCTTTTATGAAAAAGTAAGCCCTCAAGAGTCCTAACAACCAGAAAGTGATGGAATTATATAGAAAAATTCAATGAACGAGGGAATAAATAATCAATGAAAGTACTCATTGCCTCATCTGAAATCAGCCCACTGGCAAAAACAGGGGGGTTGGCAGATGTCATTGGTTCTTTGTCATCGATCATCAATAATCAAGGTATCGATGTCTCCCTGGTCATGCCTAAATACCGGGAAGTGCATCAGGAAACAGAAAAACTGGCGACGCTTCGACTGCCGGTTGGTTATGGAGAAATCATAGGCCGGGTTGAGAGAACAAACCAGCCGGGAACGGATGTACCGGTTTATCTGATTGTCCAGGATCACTATTTCAATCGGCCTGGATTGTATGGTGAGAACGGTAAAGATTACCCAGATAATCTCGAACGGTTCACTTTTTTCTGCCGAGCGGTTCTAGACCTGGTGGAACGCCGGATTATTGAACCTGACATCATTCATGCCAACGACTGGCAGTCGGCGCTGATACCGATATATATCAAAACGGCGTTCAGCCGCCATCCAAAAATAGGTTTATTGAAAACTCTTTTCACTATACATAATCTCGCCTTCCAGGGAATATTCAGTCCGTTATCCCTCCCTCTTACTGGAATCGGATGGGAACATTTTCACATGGATGAGTTGGAATTTTACAATAACTTAAACTTGATGAAAGGCGGGATTGTTTTTGCCGATTACATCAATACGGTGAGTAAAAAATACGCCGAAGAGATTCAAACCGAGGAATACGGATGCGGCCTGGAAGGTGTTTTACTGAAACATAATCATCGGCTGACCGGTATACTGAACGGCGTGGATTACACTACCTGGTGTCCGGAAAAAGACTCCTTGATCGAGTATCAATACAACCTCGACAATACCGAAGAGGGAAAACAAAAGAATAAACAGAAACTGATTGAACGGTTTCAACTGCAAGCCACCCCCCTGCATACGCCTTTGCTCGGTGTGATTTCCCGTTTAGCCGCTCAAAAAGGACTCGATTTGCTGGCGGAGATTGTACCTAAATTAATCGACAACGGTGCACAGATTGTTATTTTGGGCACCGGCGAGCCTGATCTGGAAGCCACTTTCAAGAAGCTTAATGAAACCTATCCCAATGATTGCGGAGTTTGTATTTCATTCGACAATGCTCTGGCTCATCTAATTGAAGCCGGTTCAGATATATTCCTGATGCCGTCACGATACGAACCCTGCGGTCTCAATCAAATGTATTCCCTGCGTTATGGCACGATACCGGTCGTGCGGGCGACTGGTGGACTTTCCGATACCATTACCGATGCTTCGACACAGACCGGAAACGGATTTGTTTTTGAAGAACCCACTCCGAAGGCTTTCCTGGAAACCTGCAATCGTGCAATCACCCTGTTTCAGGATCAAAACAAGTGGCAAGAACTGATTCGTAACGCCATGCAGCAGGATTTTTC
>CAZXSQ010000011.1:0-20795 GCA_964643335.1 uncultured bacterium | reverse complement strand
ATATTGAGAAGTTCATAATAAATTATCCCATTGGTCAAATGTTTTCACCGGATAGAATATCTTTGACGCAGTTGTTCAAATCATTTTTGTATCTGAGAGTATTATGAGCAAACAAACACCTGTTTATCTCCATACCTTCTGGCATCAACATCAACCCTGGTATTTGGACCCTGGTTCAAATACCGGTGTGATGCCGTGGGTAAGACTTCATGGAGTCAAAGATTATTACGATATGGCGGAGTTAAGCCAGCGTTTCGATGGCTGGAAGCAAACAATTAACCTCGTCCCTTCCCTGCTGGATCAATTGATCATGTATGTGGACGGAACCATGACGGATTCCACTTTAGAATTAAGCCGTAAACCTGCGGAAGAACTGAGTCCGGAGGAAAAAATAACCGTACTTACACGTTTTTTCGATGCGCATCCCCCCAGAATGATTCATCCTTACCCGCGGTACGATGAGCTTTTTCGTAAACGAGGCCGTTCGATCAGCGATGCCGTCAAACGATTCAGCGTACAGGATTTTCGTGATTTGCAGGTGTGGCATAATCTGGTCTGGATCGATCCTATGTGGTATGAATCCCCTCAATCACCGCTGTTTGACTTGATCGAGAAACAAAAGGGATTCAGTGAAGAAGACAAACATCTCGTTCTTGACCACCAAATAAAAATTCTCGGAAAAATCATTCCGCTTCATAAGAAACTTTATCAGGCAGGAAGATTGGAACTGACCTGCTCGCCTTATTATCATCCGATTCTTCCCTTATTGTGCGATAGTTCTATTGCACTGGTTTCCAATCCTCACGATCCGATACCGCAGCCGCCTTTTAAACATCCTGAGGATGCGGAATGGCATATTCATCATGGCATCAAACGGTTTGAAGAAATTTTCGGCAGCCGGCCAAACGGCATGTGGCCATCAGAAGGATCGGTATCCGATCAGGCCTGCAGCATGATCGTTCAAGAAGGGATCACTTTTTTCGCTACGGATGAGGGAGTACTATTTAACTCTTCTTTTATCAATAAGGGAACACAACCTGATCGAACCGAACTATTTCGCCTTCATCGCCTCACCACAGAAAATGGGGACATAGATTGTGTCTTTCGTGATCATGGATTGTCTGATCTTATAGGATTCATCTATCAAGGCATGGACGCCAAGGAAGCCGCACAGGATTTTATCAAAAAATTAAAAGATATTGGCAATGAATGGACTGATACAGTCCCTCCTTTGGTTAGTGTTATTTTAGACGGTGAGAACTGCTGGGAATTTTATCATCGGGATGGACATGATTTCCTGAAATATCTCATTGAAGGAATACTCAAAGATCCACAAATTCAACCCACCACTGTGCCGGAATATAGAGAAGTTTATCCACCGGAGCCGACTCTTGACTCCATTCACCCCGGCTCGTGGATCAATCACAATTATCGAATCTGGATCGGACATCCTGAAGACAACGCAGCCTGGCACTTTCTGCGGCAAGCAAGAGATATGCTTGTTCAAAAAGAAGCAACTCTTGACGAAGCCACCCGCAACGAAGCATGGAAAGCAATCCATATTTGTGAAGGGAGCGACTGGTGTTGGTGGTACGGGGATGAGCATTCCTCAATCCATGAAAAGCTCTTCGATTCCCAATACCGTAATTATCTGGCTCGAATTTACGAACTCATCGAGGTTCCCATACCCGAGTCTTTGAAAAGACCGATCAAGGAAGAGAAAAAATTACGGTCGGGTGGGGGCATGCTTTTTCATAAACCTCAATTCAATGGCCGCCCCACTGGTTATTATGAGTGGGTGGGATGCCGTGTCATCCCAACCGCTGAAGGTGGGGGGGCGATGCATCAAGTTGCAATGCCTCAAACGGAGTTATGCTACGGCCGGCAAAAAGATCTGCTTTGTTTCATGATTGAATTCAAGGATGGTATACAAAATAAAAATCCACGATTTTCCTTGCAGATCACCAAACCGTTTGTGAAAAGCATTCAATTACTTCCAATTTCAGAAGGTTCTGAAGTAGTTTTAAAAAACAACCGTATAGAAGGCAGTGTTGATTTGGCTCAAGCCGAAATTACTCCTGAAAAGGAAGTGTGGTTCTTTTTCCAATTAGAGCAGGAAGAAGAACCGAGTCTATCCATACCGAGTGGTTATGAACTATATCTTCAAGGTTATACTTTGGCTAATGCGAGTATTTATTGGTTTCTTTAAAATGGTTAATCTCATAAAGGGAATACCCACAAATAGTATCTTAACGAAAAATGGTTTTTCTCCCGCACGGACTTCATTTGTGAATGCCTCTCTTAATTGGGTGTATCCATCATTGGTTACCTTCTTCTTTTTTCTCATGGTGCAATCAATTGAAGCCAAAGAGGCCAGGATTCCAGCGGGTGAAGTCTTGGAGCGGGCGGCAGAAGCCTGGGAAAAAATCCATGATTATCAGGCTATCCTGCACATGGTTGAACAACACCCTTCCGGTATTCAAAAAGAAAATTGGGCCAGAGTATCGGTTGTTCTCGCAACTGATGAAACAAAAGACCAAGGTTCGGCCTGCCTGATTGAACTCTTCAAACAACGTGTACCTCTGGTTAACAAAGCCAAGGTTCAAAATTCAACTGGTTCTATTGCCAATAAAGTTTATTTTTCAGATGGCGTTTATTTGTACACACATGATCCAAAAGCGAATACAGTGAAAATCGAGTGGCTGGATGAAACAGGGCCTTTGCCAGAATTTATGCAATTGGCTGGATTTTTGGAACTCGACATCAAGGAATTGAAGAAAAAAGCTTATCTGGATGATGAAGTGTTGGATGTTGAAATTAACGGGGTTCCCACCTACCGAGTAACCATACAACCAAGGCAAAAAATGCGGGATATTGAACCTATCCGCTATATTTGGATCACTCGTGAAACCAATTCACCCAAACGTTTTGCCTCGGAATCGGAGATTACACTTGTTGTTGATTTTCTGGATAGCCTGATTGATCAAGGGCTTGTAATTGATGATATTGTTCCGCAGGTTACGAATCCAAGAGTGTATAATTTAACCCGCTAACGGGGGCGGTTCGCGAACCGCCCCTACAAATTATTTTGCAGTCCTTTCTTGTTCATATCTTTTTTACCGGCATGTTAACTACTCACTCATATGTGCGGGTTGTCTCACAAGAGGTTAGACACATAGGTCTAACTCTACATATGGTTATGGTAGGGGCAAACCTATGTGTTTTCCCTATGTTGCGGTATCTTCCTCATCTGACATAGTTTTGAGATAACTCGCGCTCCCGAATTGGTACCATATGGGCGGGTAAGGATGTCCGTGTTCCCTAATTTAAACTTTCGAACATAAAACAAGGGCAAGATCCGAAGACCTTGCCCTTTAATCTTAACTTAGTGCTATCTTGCCTGGCTATATTACATACCCAGCAAGTTCGCATCAAAGTATGAATCTCTATCATCGACAACTCGAACGGAGAGGTCATCGACATAGCCATTGAAACCAGCAAACTGAGCGCCAACGAAGTTAGCAGAGTCAGCATTATTGGTTCCTGAGCAGATGACTTTCGTCCAGCCGTCAGTAGCGATTTGATCACCGGCGACGAATGTTGTCATGTTGTTAATCGCACCATCCGTGATAACCAATGCAAAAGCACTTCCTGCTCCAGCATCACCATCACGCTGTACGTAACACTCACCAACAATTGAACCAGCACCAATAGCTACTCCCTGCATAAAGCCGTTTGCAAAACCATCGGCACCATTCAGTTCCATTGAACCGGAACCTTCAGCGGCGAAGTTATTTTCACCACCCGCTTCAGGAGCGGTAGGAGCATCGGCACCTTGTTGGAATGCAGTCCAGCCTTCTATGTTCGGGAAGTGGGTAGCCATGGCAACTGCGTTGGGATTGAGTGCATAGTCAACAACCGGACCGGCCTGGATTACGCTCAAACTGGTAATGGTCACAGAAGCGGCGGCAGCACCGTTGTTGAATACCTGGAATCCAGGGAATACAGTACCACTCTGTGAAATCATTGA
The DNA here is from genome assembly GCA_964643335.1 of uncultured bacterium. Classification (GTDB taxonomy): domain Bacteria; phylum Hinthialibacterota; class Hinthialibacteria; order Hinthialibacterales; family Hinthialibacteraceae; genus CAZXSQ01. The sequence continues at coordinate 16,765 of CAZXSQ010000011.1, read as the reverse complement.
CAGCGCTATGTTTTTGGGACCGGTTGTATCAATATTTGAACCGGAAGCATTTGTATATGCCACCGTTGACGGACCCAATTCGCCATCAAAGGCAAGTGAAGCAACGGCTACATCAGCCGAGTCGGAGGTATAGGTCAATGAAATTGTACATGCACCATCTACCTCGACAGCAGGACCAATTACCAAAGCGCCTTGATTCTGTGGAGCGCTAACAATAATTCCTGTCTCCGAGAAGGCCGGAGCGGAAAGATCGAAAGTACCTGGAGGTTGGACAATAAAGTCGCCCTCAGCGGCCAAATCAAGTTCAACAGCAGCGGCTGCTAACAGCTGTGCTGCATCAGCACTTGCACCGGACTGGGCACCAAGCGTAACGATCCAGGCGCCTTCAAAATCATCACCCGCTGCTAATGAATAGGTTCCATCTGCGTTCAATGTAGCGGTTAAACCACCCGCGCTGACTTCACCAGCACCGGAAGCAACCACTTCACTGCTTCGTTGACGGAGACCTGTGGGAGCGACATCCAAGGACACCTGTCCGATCGTTGCGATAAGCGCGGCAGCACCTGTTACGCCACCCGGAGTACCATCAGCACCAGGCTCAGGCAGATTTCCCAGCGCCACACTTGAACTGACGCTTGAACCAGGAGCTATTCCGTTTACGAATAGGTTCCCTGCTTCAACACCTGCCAAACGATTATTATTGTCAATCGCTGGAGCGTTACCAATCAAGAAATCGGTAACCTGTACTGTGCTCTGGACTGACAATGAATCATCACCGCTTGTCGCAGTAAAAGTGGCTGTCAATTGACCGGGATCAGCGTCACCAAAAACAGTGGCAACACCATCTGCATCGACATCAGCACCTTCAGCTTCATATGAAATGGAGCCAGATTCACTGTCGAAGAAGTCATCGAGATCGAATACAGAATCTGCTTGTGTACCCGGAGCCAATCGAATGTCCGGAGTGTCGTTCCCGTACAGAGTGCCTGCATAAGCCGGCGCGACCATAAGTCCTAACGCCACCAGGCTGACTACAGTAAGGATCGGCATTTTTCTCATTCGGTATTTCCCCCCTTTCTAGGGATTTTTAAATTGGATTTTGGTGATTAAACACCATTTTTTAGAGGAGCAAATGAGTTAAATGTCGATTCCCTCCTTTCTTGGCTTTTGCCAACTATCTTTCGTACATTGAGAATTTAATTTTTTTCTTGCTAACCAAATATGAGGCCTTATTACCGAAATTCAAAATCACTATACGATATAACTTTTTGTCTGTCAAGTATTTTTCAGTAATTTTACCCAAAAAAATATAATTCTCACTTTAAATCCATTTATATCGTCTTTTCCAACGAATCAATGGATACCGGATTAAAAGAAGTATCACTCTTAGATAGTAAATATCTATATAAGCCCAAATAGTAAGATAAGGGAAATTTTTCAAAAAATCCAGGGGAGTCGCGGTTTTTGAACGCCAAGATCGAAAAAAACGCCTGATCCCCCAGTTTTTCAACAAAAAATACATCCGGAGTTTCTCATGATAATAATGATATTCAGTATCATCACGCCTTGTTCTGCCAGAATTAGCATACCGGTGAAGAATTTTCACCTCTGGCAGTACCCATAATTTATATCCCCTTTTTTTTAGGCGGTCACAAAGGTCGGCGTCTTCATATAGATAAAAATAATAATCGTCAAATCCACCCACCTCTTTTACTGCCTCGGTGCGAAACAACACAAAACAGGTGGATAAAGCCTGGGGATCATCATTGGGTACCAGAGACGATACCGGGTCATGATTGGCTTCCCAATCCATGCAAGTGGACCAGTTCCATACTTTTTCGAGTTTTTCGTCGGAATAGATAACACCTGAAATTCCCCCAACTTTAGGGTGTTCTTCCATATAATTCACTAATTGCTCAAGTCCACCCGCTGTACAGAGTTCTGCATCGGAATCCATATAGACTACATATTTTCCTTGAGCCAAGCATGTTCCCTGGTTTCGAGCCACACTCGCTCCACGATTAATTTGATTCTGTATTAATATTATGTCGTCTTGATCGCGCAGCCACGCAAAAGAGTCATCTGTTGATGCATTGTCAACAACAATGATTTCAAGTTCAGGATATTTTTGATTTCTTAATGATTGGATGGCCTGCTGCAATAACTGCCGTCTATTCCAGTTCACAAATACAGCAGATACAAGGGGATACGTTGCTGATGATTCAGAATTCGATTTCATTACTTTAGATTGCGGTCTTTGAGGCAAGATTGGCCTGTTGCTCTTCCCATTCTAATAAACTGGTCAGTACAAAGCAAGTATGGCAACAATGGCAGCCGGTGATCTGTTTTCTTCTTTTTTCAGCTTCCGGTGAGTTCCACAAATGATTCAAATCAAAATCATAATCGGCGAGATGAGCAAATGGTTTTGTAAATTCGCAGACCGTCACGGAACCATCGCTGTAAATCACACCTGCCGTACGTCCGGCAGATAAACAACGAAATGGGGCAGGTTTTCCAAGATATTGATCCACTTGGATTTCCAGTTGCCGTACGAATTGGTCAAAATGGCCTCCTTCCCGCTGATTGACTGCTTTTATTGTATTAATTATCTCTTCCAATTTATCGAGAGGGGGTAAATCACAATGCCGGGGATCGCCTTCCTCTGCAATATTTTGTGGTATGTTCCAAGCAGAAAATGTAACACCGCGAACAATATCGAATGCGTGCTGCACGCCGATCTCATCCCACAAGAAATGGCTTAAGCCGCTTATATCTCTATAATTATGTTTATTTACATTGGTGAGTACCACAAGACGAAAGTAAGGATGCTTATGAGACAATTCAACCAATTTTTTCAAATTATCAATAATTTTCTTGAAACTGCCTGGTAATTGCCTAAGTGTGTCATGATGTTCTTCAAATCCATCGATGCTTACCTGATAGGATAGAAAATGCTCATATTGTTGGGCCAAATCTTTTTCAACCAGGCCGGCCATGCGGTCCATTAACAGACCGTTTGTATTCACCTGGACATTTTGCGCACCGTTTTCACAGTAAAAGGTTTCAACAATATCGGGTAGATCATTCCGCAGAAACGGCTCGCCTCCGGTAATCGAAACTGTTCTTAATGATGGCGCGGTTTGGGCTATTTGTTTAAAGTTTTCAAGGGACATTTCCGGCCCTGGGTCGTCGATACGCCGCCAGAACATGCAATGATCACAGCGCATATTGCATCGATCCGTTACAAAAAGAATAATATCTTTAAGGCAAGGCAACGGATAATTTCCCCGAGGATCGATTTCAGCATTTTGTACGGAACGGAAAAAATTTGGGAAACGCATAGGCACTCAGTTAAAAAATATTCTAATTTTATTGTACTGGATTTCAGTGTTTTGGTTTAGAATAACGTTTGTTTTTTTATGCAAAACAAAAAATAATCGTAGCAGTGCAAAATGAACCTGCAACCATATACACCTCCAGATTTTGACCAGAATCACCAGATTCCACGTCCGGCGGTGATGATTAGTCTGGGTTTGATGAGTGGCATAGTTTACGCTCATTTTTTCCCAGCCAACCTCTCTTTATTGCTGATTATCAGCCTGATTCTCATTTCGGCCTGGTTTGCCTATAAAAAAAGAAGTTCGCATGAAGAAGGAAACCAGTTGAACTGGAGTATGGTGCTCATTATTTCCTTTCTGCTGGGAGCCTCTCGGACGGAGATTCAACTTCGATCCTATCAGCAGATGGTTGATGAAGTGATGCGGCTTTCCCGCAATGGAATTTACACAATCACGGGAAGAATTGATGAAATCAACATTCGAAATGTAAATGTAGCAGCGGCCACATTAAGTGATGTATCATTTGAAAAAGCAAAGCGAATTCAGGAGTTTCCCGGAAAACTCCAATTAAGAAGCGGCCAGCAAGTTATACAGTCACTCTCCCCTGGGCAATTTATTAAATTAAAAGGTGAACTGAATTCTATTCAAGGCCCGAAAGTACCTACTGGATGGAATTACCAGGAATATTTATTTTCCAAAAAGATTTTTGCCACTGTTTATGTAGAATCAGAAAACATAATAGAAATTTTTCCCAACTCCAACGTCTTTATGTTCAATCGTATCAGAGGATTGTCGCTCCAGGCGCTTGAAAGAATGCAACAATTTTTGCCGGAAGTTCACTTTTTGGGATCACCGAATTCAGAGAAAGATATGCGGGGATTGATCTCGGCGATATGTTTTGGGTTGAGGACTTCTGTTTCCGATGATTTGGGCCATGCATTAACAGTTTCCGGTTTGGCCCATATTACCTCAATCAGCGGTTTGCACGTCACGCTTGTTTTGCTGGGAACGGCCTTTTTGCTCAAAAAAGTTGGCTTTCGCAGGAAGCAGGCCGCTTTGATTACTTTGGTTTTTGCCTTGTTTTATGTGATGTTGGTCGGTGCACGCATCCCTACTATTCGTGCATCGATGATGGCTTTTGTCTTTTTGGGGCAATATTTTACAGAACGGAGAGTGGATTCACTCAATTCATTGGGAGTGGCGGCATTGATTCTTCTTATCATTGATCCAATGGAACTATTTCTGCCATCTTTTCAACTTTCTTTCACTGCCGTCTTGGTTTTATTGCTCTTTAGACCGCTATTTGATCATATTATGCAATCGGCTCAATTAGGTGTATTTGGGATTCTACTGAGTGGTGCGGCCGCATCGTTGTTGGTCATTATTGGTTTATCGCCTTTCATTTTATATTATTTCCATATGATCAGTTGGGGAGCGGTTATTGGGAATCTGGCTGCTATTCCGCTCGTGTACATACTACTTCCAACAACCTATATATGGTTATTGTTGTCTTTTATCTTGCCTCCAGCATTAACCGAAATTTTGGGATACATACCTGCAACCACAGCCTCACTGCTTATTGATGTGATCCATTTCTTCTCCCATGAGCTGTTTTGGGCAATTATTCCCTTCCCTGGCGTTACTTTTTGTATCTTATTCTTTTTATCTTTCCTTTTGCTCAGTAGACCGGGATTGACATTTTTCGAATTTAACACTTTTGCTATCCGGGCTTATCATATCTCATTATTTCTAATTGCATTGGCAATCTGGATTGCTCCTATATTGCAGCCATTTCAACCACTGAGAGTTGATTTTCTCGGATTGGGGCAAGGGGATTGTATCGTAATTCGAATGCCGGACAACAAAGTAATTATCGTGGACGGCGGCCCACCCATACGGACATCGCATGAAAAAGACATACCGGTTTTAGTGGATTATCTGCTGGCGCAAGGAATCAGCCGAATTGACATGATGATACTTTCACATCCGCAGGCGGATCACATCGGTGCTTTTAAGTTTGTGGTAGAACATTTCCCGGTTTCAATGTTTCTGGAGGGAGAAAGGCATTCGGAGATTAAAGCTTATCACACTTTGATCGAAAGTTTGGAGAAGCATCAAGTTCCAAGAACAACAATAACCCAAGGTGATTGTATCCAAATTGGAGAGGATACTAAGATGTGGGTGCTTCATCCGGATGAGGCGGCGCTTCGAAAAAATCAGGATGTGAATGAGAAATCGGTGGTCCTCCTATTTCAGCATGAAGGTTTCGATCTGCTGCTTACTGGGGATATTGGGAAATCCACTGAAAAACTCTTGTGCGCCCGCTATGGAAACTGGGACACGGATATTTTGAAAGTTCCCCACCATGGCAGCCGTTATTCCACAACACAGCAATTTTTATTGGAAACAAAACCGGAAATCGCAGTGATTCAAGCGGGCAAAAATACTTACGGTCACCCACATCAGGACACACTCGAACGCCTGCGCACCGCCAATGCATTCACGTTTCGCACCGATCACGATGGGACGGTTCGTATGCGGACATTTGGGGAGGGGGTGCGGGTGTATGGTACGATGTCTAACCGGTTGGTGGTTGTGCGTGAATAGTCTTAACAACCGCAAGCGGGGACGTTTGTTCTACCCTTGCTACATGGTGAGGGGGGTTATCCGCGGCGGAGGCGAAGTCCTAGGTCGCGGAGTTGGTCTTCATCGATGCTGGACGGGGCGCCTTCCATTACTGCCTGGGCGCGTTGGTTTTTGGGGAAGACTATTACTTCGCGGATATTTGGTGCTCCTATTAGCAGCATCACCAGCCGGTCATAACCGAAGGCGATTCCACCATGCGGAGGTGCGCCGTAGCGGAAAGCGTCCAGCAGGAAGCCGAAGCGTTCCTGTGCTTTTTCCTCATCGATGCCCAATGCCCTGAACATGCGGTTTTGTATTTCTCTGCGATGAATTCGGATGCTTCCTCCGCCGATTTCTATGCCATTCAATACCAGGTCGTAAGCCATGGCGCGCATCTTGAATGGTTCTGTTTCAAACAAATCCAAATCTTCGGGCCTTGGAGAGGTGAACGGATGGTGGCAGGGCGCTGGATTGCCGTCTTCATCCTTTTCAAACAGGGGCCAATCCACGATCCAAAGAAAACTGTCGGTGGCAGGATCATAAAGTTTCTGCCGCTTGCCGATCAGCTGCCTGAGATACGCCAGGCTGGCGAAAACTATTTCCGGCTCATCGGCGACGAATAAGAGTAAATCACCCGGTTCAGCTGAGAATCGTTCTATCAGAGCCTCGCGCTGCCCTTCCGAGAAGAATTTTACAATGCTTGATTCCAAACCCTTTTCGGTATACTTCATCCATGCCAATCCTTTGGCACCATAGATTGACGCTTCGTGCGTCAGGTCATCGATATCCTTGCGGCTGAAATCGGCCCCGCCTTTGACACAAATGCCGGATATCTTTCCTCCGCTATCCACGACCGTGCGGAAAACCTTGAACTCAGAGTCGCGGGCGATATCGCCGATATCTTTCAATTCCAAATCGAAGCGGATATCTGGCCGGTCTGTGCCGAAACGCTCCATGGCCTCATAGTAAGACATACGGGGGAACGGAGTTTCCAGATCAACACCTTTCATTTCTTTCCAAATGACCGCCATCAATCCTTCCATGACGACATACAAATCTTCGGGAGTGATGAACGACATTTCTACATCGATCTGGGTAAATTCGGGCTGACGGTCAGCGCGTTGATCTTCATCCCGGAAACACTTCACGATTTGGAAATAGCGGTCCAATCCGGCAATCATGCACAATTGCTTGTAAATCTGCGGCGACTGGGGAAGTGCGTAAAAATCCCCGTGGGAAATCCGGCTCGGAACCAGGAAATCCCGTGCCCCTTCCGGTGTCGATTTGCTCAAAACCGGTGTTTCCACTTCGACGAAATCATTTTCGGCAAAATAGTTGCGCACAACCGTGTAACATTGGCTGCGGAAAAGCATGGCGTTTCTCACAGTAGGCCGCCGTAAATCCAAATAGCGGTACTTCAGCCGAATATCTTCGCTGACATCGACATAATCATCGATCGGGAACGGGGGCGTTTCCGCATCGCTGAACACAATTAGTTCATCCACTACGACTTCGATCTCGCCCGTACCGATATTGGGATTGACCGTGCCTTCAGGCCTCCGGCGTACATGGCCGCTGATACCGATAACAAATTCGCTGCGTAATTGATGGGCATAGTGGTGCAGTTCACTGTTAATATTCGGATCGAACACGAGTTGGCTGTGCCCGTTTTTATCCCGCAGGTCGATAAAAACCACCCCGCCGTGATCCCTCCAATGCCATACCCAGCCACAAAGTGAGACTGTATAACCAATGTGTTCCGTTCGCAGATCCCCACAATAATGCGTTCGTTTCAGTGTTGTCATATCTTCATCATTCCAATTATTAAAATATTCGCCGAATTCAATTCAAAAAAAGTAATATACCTCTGTTTAAGAAATGCTAAAAGGAGTATGAAAACCTATCAGATAACGGTTCCGTCCGGAATGATAGTGCTGCGGGGAATAACCACGATGCCATCGCGGATGCAGTAATTTTCTCCGTCGGCTTCTTGTACATTGTCTTTGTTGACGATTTGCACATCTGCCCCAATGCGGGCGTTTTTGTCAATAATCGCTCCTTGGACTACTGAACGAGGGCCGATTCCCAGCGGGGGGGCATCGGAAGGGATATCTTCTATTCGTTGTTCGATGTGATCATAATAATCCGCTCCCATCAACACGGTTTGTACAACTTGCGCCTTTTCCGCGATGATTCCGCGCAATCCAACAATGGAATGATCAATCAAGGCTCCGGAAATAATGGTTCCGTCACAAATTATGGAATGACGAACCGTTGCGTTATTTATTTTCGCACCGGCCAAAAACCGAGGGTGAGTGTAAACCATGCAGCGCTCGTCATAAAAGTTAAAGTTGGGAACCGGATCGGTAAGGGCGAGATTGGCTTCATAAAACGCGCTGATTGTACCGATATCTTCCCAATACCCATCGAAAAAGTGTGCGTAGACACGCTGATTTTGAATAAGGTAGGGAATAATATCTTTCCCGAAATCCGGTTTACCGGAATTATGCAAGGCTTCACGCAAGGCCTCAAATTTGAACACATAGATTCCCATTGAAGCAATATAATCCCTGCCTTGGGACTCGATGCCCTGGTCGTCAAACAAAGCGGGGGGCACCCGAAGGCGGTTCAGGGTTTCTTCGTCTTGGGGTTTTTCAACAAACGAAACGATTTTAGCCTTTTCATCTACCTGCAGTATGCCAAAGTCAGCGCATGCCTTCTGTGAAACCGGTACAACTGCGATGGTGGCATCGGCATCCTTATCCACATGGGTTTTCAACAATTTCCGGTAATCCATTTTGTAGAGATGATCCCCCGAAAGTATTAACATATTATCGGGCGTCCGGCGTTCAAACCGGCGCAAGGACTGCCGAACCGCATCTGCAGTTCCCTGGTACCAATTCATATTTTCTGGAGTCTGCTGGGCCGCCAGAATCTGAACATAACCACGCGAGAACAGGTCGAACCGGTAGGTCATGGAGATATGGCGATGAAGAGAATCGGAATTAAATTGTGTCAGTATGCTGATTTGATAAAGATGGGAATGAATACAATTACTGATAGTTAAATCAATAAGCCGAAACTTCCCCGCTACCGGGACAGCGGGTTTGGAGCGTTCTTTGGTTAAAGGATACAGCCGTGTTCCCCTTCCACCACCCAAAATAAGAACAGATGTTCTTTCGTTAACTCGATCTATATCTGATGATCCTGCACTGAGTACCATCGCAAGGCTCCTTCCTGTTATTTCGTTTCAACCTTAGTCCATTACAACAAATTCATAAATAAGTTTACAGAAAATTGGCTTACCTATAGGATAAAGCCGTATTTTTCTTAATAAATGGTTAGCTTGGTTATAGTTTATCTTTATCAGGTTATGATGGAGTTCACTGCATGTTGAACGATACGTTTGTTTAAGGTGGGGTCAGGAAGGATAGAGTCCCTCACATATACAACAAGATGAATCTTATTCGATTGCTCAACCGCGGCGGGTATGATCTTGTTTTGCAGAACGCCAACAGCTACCAATTCAGGCAGAATGACAATCTCGCCACATTCTTCACCAAGGTCATTGAGTATTTGTACTAGCGGCTCAGAAGAAAAATCAACCGCATCCCCCGCATAAGCGTATTCGATTCGTACATTGGGGAGTTTTTGGGTAAGGGCTTTATTAACATCTTCAGCCAACTCATTCCACAGATGGCCAAATTTTTTGGAGCCATAATAGACCAAGATAAGCCCCCGTTTTTCCTTCTCCTTGGAAAAACGCAGAAAACGTCTCTCCGCGTTGTCCGTCAGCAGATCCACCGCTGGAAGCGGTTTTAAAAAATGGATTTTTGCATCCTCATATTCGTAAATTGCACTGTTCTGCGTGTTTTGGACAAGACGGGCAATGTTTTCGAGTTCCTCCGGAATATCGTTCGCCACATGCTGTCCGATGGATAAGAATAACGGTAAAGCATAAATATCTTTTTCATCCTCCTGAAGGAGGTCATTTAAGGCTGTATGTATCGAAGGTTCGGCATGTTCAAGAAAGCACCAGCCGATGCGATGAAACGGTGTTGATTTTAAGTGCGTATTTTGGATATCCACACAAAAGTCACGGATGGCGTCATTCCAGGCTTGAGACCGGCTTCCGTGAGCTATAATTAGCAAAGTTTTATTGTTCATCTCGAATATCCTGTATTGAACAAGCATATCCCATTAATCGATATCCAATCAGGCTCAAACAAAGTAACCACACAATAACAATCCCGAAGTAAAATAATGCGGGGAAATAGGAATACCAGGCAAACAAAGCAAAGTCCCACCTGTTAAAAGGTATGTTCGAAATGAACAAAATATGTTGGAATACCGGATTCACGATTGGATTCCAGATCAATTGATGTTCCGTTATACCCGCTTTCATTAACGTATAAATAACGTCATTAAAATCAATGGCAGAACCAATTAACTGAACACCTGTCCCCACCGCCGCCAGAAAAACAGCACAAATCTTCAATGTTCGAGAGGGGAAAGAAGGAATAACAGATAGGGGGAGAACCAACAATGGCATGAATGGAACCAGGTGTCTTGGGCCGAATCCCCAGCCCCCCCACCAATTTCCCCAAAAGCTGTAAAGCAACAATAAGACAATAAGAGTCTCAGCCCAAAACCAGAATATATCGGAACATTTTTCACGAAAAGGCCGAATGACAAGCGGAAGCAGCAACACTACAGGATTGAAAATAAAGATGCTTTTCCCCGGTGAAGTTAAAAAACCAGCGATTGCGGGAAACGGATTGAGTTGAAAGCCAGTTTCATACCCACCCGAAACTTCTCCCCCCCAATACAAAAAGTTATACACAATTACAAAAGCGACTCCTAAAGCAACAGGAAATAAAAAAACCCCACAATCCAGCCATTTATGTTTTCCCGATTTAGAATATTTCATGGTTTGATAAAAGAAAACCGGAAACACTACGCCCAATTCAAGCCGGATTGTAACCAAAAGGGCTAGAAATAATCCGGCGAGAAGTGAATCCAGCGTCATGTGATATTTCATTAATTTGATAATGAAGTAGAAAGAAAGCAGCAGAAAAAGGGCGGCCAAACATTTGTTGTAATCATATCGAGCATAGGCAAACGCAAAAGTCGAGAATCCATATATCAGCGGGATAAAAACTTGCGCCGGCCTGGAAAATCCCAAAAGCCGCACCAAAATTGATAGAACACCAAGAGTTATACCGGTTATAACTGTATTCATCCAACAAAGGCTTTTTCGTTGGAAATAATCAGAGGGAATTTCAGGTATTAAAGAATGAACAAAATCACCTAACAAGTAAAAAGGAATATAAACGATTGAATACATATATCCTTGCTTCACAGCAATATCGGGGAGTGGATTGCCAGTCTGGACAATTTCCTTGGTAAGCCGAAAATTGGCGGTCGCATCGACCGTATAACCGTTTTTACGCCCCATCAGCGGAGTCAAAAAGACTATATAGAAAAGGGCCAAGAGAATAGGAACGGTATAATAACGGCATTCTCGTTGACTGTATGATCGTTTATGTTCAATAATGTCATTATCAATCGTTTTCATGTCAAAAGAAAAGGAGAAAATACCATTCGAACTCAATTTATCCTATTATTGGTTTTATTGTGTTTCGCCGGTTTAATTATGTGCTGCGTCTCAAAAAAAGATAAGGCAACGACAAAGATCGACCTGGTTAAACGCCAAGTAACTTTTCCGGGAGTTATCCGGCCTGAACACTATAACACATACAGTGATAGAGCAAACGGTCACCATTTCATTGTGTGGTCTGGGGGTAACAACTCTAAAAAAGCGCTGATCGTAACTCAAATACCTGACGATCACATTCTTTCGGCTCTTGAAGCGTTGAAAGTTAAGCCGGGTAATAATTTAACAGTGGAGACGTGGAACGAGCGGGCTAATCCCTCTTCACCCGCCCCTGAAAAACATGTAAAGGGAACGAAAATCAAGATATCCGTCTCCTGGGACGACAAGGAATTGCCAGCCCATGAATTATTTGAGAACTCTGATGAAGATGATTTTGAATTTCGTGTGGGTGGGCACAGAGACCTTATATCCGTCTGGCATTCGGGATGTGTGACCTGTTTATTTTCCTGCCCTGGGGGACGAACAAGTAATGCGGTTTATACCATTCGTGACCAATATAAAGACAGAAAAACGTTTAAGGCGGATTTATCCCGGCTGCCTGAAGATGGAACACCGGTTAAGGTTCACATGAAGGTCGTTCAAGACGAGACATTGGAAAAAGGAGGAGCCTCTTCCGAAGAGGATTCAGGTTGAGTATATTGCTTGGGATCGATTCCCAACTCGCTAATTTTGACATGAAGATTTTTGCGGTGTATTTGAGCTATTTCAGCCACGCGCGAAATATTGCCGTTGGTTTTGCGCAGCATGTTGGAGAAGTAAAACTGCTCGAATTCTTCCAAGATATATTTTTTGGCGTCTTTATAAGAAAGATTCAATAATTCGTTTCGATGGTATCCCATTTGAGTAGAGGGACCTGACGTCGGCTGCAGAGAAGGCAGGAGTTTATTCACATCCGTGGTACCCAATACAATTGCCCTTTCAACCACGTTTTCCAGTTCTCTAACATTCCCCGGCCAATAATAGCGCATCATTGATTCGATATCCTCGGCGGCAAAGGAAAAATTCGAACGCCCGCGGATTTTCTTTTTGAGAAAATGTTCAACCAAAAGAGGAACATCCTCGATTCGCTCCCGCAGAGGCGGCAGCATGATAGGCACCACGTTCAGCCGGAAATAGAAGTCAGATAGCATATCACCTTTACGGATTTTTTCTTCCAGATCCGCCTTGGTCGCGGCGACAATGCGGACATCTACTTTTTTGCTGCGATTGACGCCAATCGGTTCGATAGTTTTTTCATCGATGGTTCTTAATATTTTCGCCTGCAAGCGGGGTGGGATATCGCCAATCTCATCAAGAAAGATTGTGCCGCCGCTAGCCAGTTCAAATTTCCCCGTCAATGGACCGGGTGGGCCGGTTCGAACGCTTCGGGCACGTCCAAACAGGTCTAGTTCTAAAAGGTCTGCTGGAACGGATTGGCAATGAACAGCCACAAAAGGCCGATTGGTTCGGCTACTCTGCTGATGAATAGTTCTGGCGATCAACTCCTTGCCGGTTCCACTTTCGCCACGGATGAGGATGGTGCTTTCCCCCTTGGCCACACGGTGAATTAATTCGAAAACCTGCAGCATCGGCGAGGAGTTGCCGATCAGTTCACTATCGCCGGATTTGCCGTACAGTTCACCGCGCAAATACAGATTTTCCAATTCCAGGTGTTGAATTTGCAAAGCTCGGCGAACGGAATATTTGACCTCTTCCAGATCACAGGGTTTGAGCAAATAATCGTGTGCACCGTTTTTCAGCGCCTCGACCGCATTTTCGATGGTGCCATAGGCGGTCAGAATGATGACCGGTATGTAATGATTGGTATTTTTGACGGCTTGCAGTACTTCCATTCCACCGCCGCCCGGCATGCGTAAATCCGTAATCACCAGACTGAGAGAAGTGTTGTTGATAACTTCCACCGCTTCGCCGGTATTTTGAGCCTGGAGAATTTCGTGCCCCTCCTCCATAAGAGCCAGGAGGAGGATTTTCCGCATTTTCGCTTCATCGTCGGCCACGAGAATGGTCGCCATGATATCCCTCACTACATTGATCTAAAAATAATATCGTGAGCAAAGCAAAGAGAACTAGCAGATTTAATCCTCACCTAAATCCAGTTTCCCATCCACTTTGCTCATGTCACAGACATGTAGTCCTAGTTTGCGGTTCTCTTCGGTTCCCAGGGTACATGTCGGCGGGACGATTTCCCCATCCGCGCCCAAAGTCAACGTATAATAATGATCACCCACGTCAGCACAATCAGGTTCCGCTCCGACTTTATAATACCATCCTCCTCGCGGGATGGTGAAAGATTGTTCATCTGTCCGCATCTGAACACGCTCAAGTAGTTCGTTTAGATCGAACTGCTCACAAATTTTCTCGCCAGGCTGTGTATTGTTTTCTTCAGCAAGATATTTGAGACAATTGGCTAAAAGCGTCAGCCTTGAAGAACATTCCTGCCCCCGCATTTCTTTCAAGGAATAAAAATAATTGGGTATAGCCACAAAAGCAATCAAGCCCACAGCAATAGCAAGAACTCCAATTTCCCACAATTCCAACCCTAAAAAAGTCTTTGGGATTAATGACTTTTCTTTTTTATCATCCTGTGGTTCCAGTGTTTCATCAGTGGAATTCGAGACGGATGATGACTGCGTATCGTTCATTAAGGCCTCCCAGTTGAAGATTGTTGAATTTCCATTTTTGCTAAATCATAGATGAGAGTATCGGGAAAATCGAGCATGATCTCCTGATACGTTGTCAAATTCGAAATCTCCCTAGCCGCCGTATCCTGCAGTTGCGCAAGCTGCAGCCGAGTCATGCCATAGATCATGGGATGATCCACATCCAAGAGCAATCGTTCCCATTCATCTTGTGCCTGCTGTTTATCACCGCTTAACTTGGAAAGTTTAGCGATCATATATCTCGCCCATTCCTCAGTATCTTCACCATACGTCTGCACCGCCAGTTCCCGAAGAGCGGGCAAAGCATCCTTATATCGGCCTTGAAGCTGGTAAAGTTGGGCAAGGCAGAACTGCTCCAACGGTTCACCGACCAGCGGTTCCATTGCCACAAACAAGGCGAGGGCATCATTCGATAATGGATGATAACGTTCTTCTTCGATTATGTTTTGCAACAGCGGTCGGGCTTCCTCAACCTGGTTTAATGCTAGCAGGATTTTGGCTTTCAGGAATTGAGCGCGAAATAAAAAGGGTGCTGTCTCGATTGACTCCAATAACTCCAATGCGGGCTGTAATGATCCAAGTTCCACCAATGCCTTCGCCCGGAAAAAAGTGAGTTTGTCGATATCTGTGGAAGAAAGTGGATTGGACAACGTGTGGGAAGAGGATTCGATTCTTCTGATTGCAACCAGCGCCTTTCCCGATTGAAAGCCATCCAAGCGATATTGTATATATTGAAAAAGACGTTCCACATCGACATTCGAGAGTTGCATGGGTTTGGTCGTGCTTATTAAATTATCCACGGCGGACTTAAGTAATTCAGCCGCCCGCCGTTGCGAAGGTATATCCAGCTGCTTGCCAATGATAGAGGCCAATTCCAAATTGGCAGAGGATTTATACAAACTGTCTTCCGGAATCGACTCCAGTAAATTTCTAGCCCATTCCCGATGGCCTTGGTTCAAAGCCTCGCGGGCAAGATAAATAGTCCACGTTTCACCTTCTTCATCACTTGCCAGGGATGCCAATTTCTCTTTTTTACCTAAGCGCATTCCGATTTTAATTGACGAATCCCGTATCCAGGAAGGCACCTGGTGAAATTGTCTGCCGGTAGCCGATTTCAGTAAGGACGCAAAAAGAGGTTCCGCATCCGGCGTGTCTGCGAATTTTTCAATGGATTCAACAACCTGCATAGGATTGACAGGACCAGATACCACCGCGATTTCATAAGCGGCCAGGGCATGATCGTACTGCCCCAGTTCCAACGCAATTTCTCCTTCTTTCAAAGCCAAAGCCGAGGGGATATTTCCCTCCATATCTTCCAGCAAGGCCGCGGCTTTTTCCTCGGCGTCGAGGTTCATCAGCTGCTGGGCTGAATTAAGAACGGCGAGCGGGTTGTCTTTATGTTTTTGTGCCCAGTTTTCCCAGACTTTCAGGGCTTCATCGACCTTGCCGGATTCCAAAAGAAGCACACTAAGCCGTTCGTGCCACCTGAAGTCCATAGGAACATGTTCGATAATACGGCGAACCTGCTTTTCCACATATTGGATATCACCGAAGCGGGATGCCAGGTCTACCCATTTCACCAATAGATCATTAGTCTCCAAGCCGATTAGATCCCCGATGTTCGTGATCCCTTCCTGCTCACAAATCTTCATCAAAAAATCATTCAAGCGGTTATAAGCTTTCTCTCCTTTATTGGCTTGTTCCAAAAATTCCAATTCCAAGGTCAGAAAAAGAAACCGGGCACCTTTATTTTCCTGAAGAGCACGAACCTGTTGAAGCAAGCCGTCAAATTTAGACAACGTTTCATAGACATCCGCGATCGATGAAACACGCCGAAGCGCCGCGGAGGGATTTTGGGGCCATAGTTTTTCATAAATTTCCAAGCTGTTTTGAGGATATCCGCGGATGCGGTACATCTCTGCTAAGTCCCAGCCGAGAGAATTGAAGTAGTTCTGAACAACCATTGAATGCAGTGACTCCAGCCGGTTTTCAGTAGGTTTATGAAACTCGTAGTTTTTAATCAAATGCTGCAAAATCGAAGGCTGCATCTTCTGATCAAAGGAGTCGAGAATATCCCAATACACCTTTTCAGCCAATGAATAATGGCCGGCACGTTCCAGGCAGTTCGCATATCTGAACATATAGAAAGACAATGTATTTTGGGAGGTTTCTTCACCCTTCTCAGGAAGGATATCCAATATCAGCCGATACAGTTCCGCCGCCTCTTGAAACTGGCTTTGGCCTTCATGTACCATACATAATTTATTGAGGATATCCACGCGATTGGGGTAGTCTTTCCATTGCTCGGAGTCGCGAATTCGCTCGTAGTAATAAGAAGCGGTGACATAATCCCCTTGAGCCAGCGCTTCATCACCGGCAGCACGCAGTTCGTTTAAATTTTCAGCGCAAAAAACCAAGCTAACTGTAAATAATACCAAAAGCGGCGGTAAAACGGTGATACTTTT
>CAZXSQ010000010.1:13485-31488 GCA_964643335.1 uncultured bacterium | reverse complement strand
TATCGCCGCAGTTTGTATTTTACTTTCAAGGTAGGAATTTTTATGCTGAGTGCACTTTTCTTTTGGATTTGTGCGTTTGTGGCTTTTTTCTTTGCTCTGGGTGTCGTCATTGCGCGCAATCCCATGCATAGTGCCCTGAGTCTGGTTGCAACACTCGTTGCTTTGGCGGGACTTTTTCTTCAACTTCATGCGGAATTTATTGCCTGGATTTTGATTATTGTCTATACCGGCGCGGTCATGGTGCTGATTATTTTTGTTATATCTCTTTTGAGTCTCCAAAAAGAAGAACCTATAGATTTGAGTATTACGCGCCGTTTCGGATTGGGATTCGTGGGATTATTTTTTCTCACATTTTTGGTTTATTTGTTCTACGATCCTCTGGTTGATTTTATCCAACCGAAAAAACTTCCGGTTCCGGAAGAATTCGGGGCGGTGGATACCTTGGCGGTAGAATTGTTCACACGGTATTTGCTGCCATTTGAATTGGCGTCTATTCTGTTAACGGCAGCGGTGATTGGAGCGGTAGTGATAGCACGAAAATCTACCGATCAGGAAAAAAGTGACAATCATGATTAGCCTTACTCATTATTTATTGTTAAGTGCTGTTCTATTCTCAATAGGGACATTGGGTGTGCTGCTGCGGCGTAATGCTTTGATTGTCTTGATGTCTATTGAATTGATGTTGAATGCCGCCAATTTGACGATCGTGGCTTTTGCCCGTTATCCATTTCATCGGGAGGCCGCCTTGGCGACTGAAGATCTGGCGGTGGCCGGAAACGGTATGATATTCGTGTTTCTCGTCATGACCGTAGCTGCGGCTGAGGTGGGAGTTGGTTTGGCTATTCTGATCAATCTTTACCGGCAAAGACAGACAATCAATATTGAAATGGCAAATTTAATGGAAGGATAATCAAGGGGGCAATCAGACGGAATGCCAATCACAATACCTGATATATCATTTTCGGCTATTGCGCCGGAATTAATTATCTGCACAGCCGCTATTGTTGTGCTTCTGGTTGATTTATTCGTCAAAAAGGTCGAACCGGTCAATATCACATTGTTGGCGTTGATTGGAATTCTACTCGCGTTTGTTTCCGCCAGAAATCTTTATGGTGTATCCGAATTAACTTTTTCCTGGTTGTTCCTGCGTGATAACTTGAGCGTTATACTCGACCAAATCTTCTTGATCGGTGCAGCTTTAATCATCCTCATCAGTCATCGATACGCTGAGAATCATCGCCTGCCCTATGGTGAGTATGTGGTTCTGTTTCTTTTTGCCACATTGGGGATGATGATCATCGCTGCAGGCTCTGATTTAATCACGCTTTTCCTTGGAATTGAATTGGTCTCTTTTTCGTTATTCATTTTGGCTGGTTTTGAAAAGGAAAACCTGCTTTCGGGTGAAGCCGCCTTAAAATATTTATTATTGGGGGCTTTTTCCTCGGCTTTTCTGGTTTATGGTATTGCGTTTATTTATGGTATATGCCGCACAACCAATTTGATTTCCATTGGTTCAATATTGGCTGAGGAAAGCATCAATACCCCGTTTCTTGTTTTAGGCTTCGCTTTAATGTTAGTGGGATTGGGATTCAAAATATCGCTTGTTCCTTTTCACATGTGGGCGCCGGATGTATATCAGGGGTCACCGACTCCGGTGACGGCATGGATTGCCACCGGGTCGAAACTTGCCGGGTTCGTTGCCTTGATTCGTGTCTTTTCAATTCCTGGAATTTCTTTCGCCCCGTTGGCAGAATTGTGGGTGGAAGGCATTTGGTGGCTTTCACTTCTGACCATGATCGTTGGTAATGCCGGTGCGTTGGTACAACGGGATATCAAGCGTATGTTGGCTTATTCTTCCATTGCGCATGGCGGTTATTTAAGCATGGCATTTGTTGCGCATAACGAAGTGGGGTTGCAATCGCTTATCTTTTATCTGGCCGCCTATCTTTTCATGACCATCGGCGCGTTTGCTGTTGTCATTGCCGCAAGACAAAATAATAAAGAGTCCAATTTGATATCCGATTTCGCCGGGATGGCGAAACGCCGTCCATTTCTTGCCGCGGTCATGAGTTTATTCTTATTTTCTCTTGCCGGGATGCCGCCCACGGCTGGATTTATTGGTAAGGTCTGGCTTTTTGGTTCCGCCATACAATCCGGTTTTTATGGATTGGCAATCGTGGGTATTCTAACAACCTTGTTGTCTTTTTATTACTATTTAAGAGTTGTGGTTTATATGTACATGTGGGACGAGGAGAAACAAGAAGAGTTGGAGCCTCTTCCAGCATCATTGACCATCGCCCTTTCGCTTTCGGCGATTGCCGTATTATTCTTGGGGATTTTTCCAAGTTCCCTTATGAAAGTTATTGCTGAAAGTGTGATGATTTTATAAAAGTTGCTTACAAAGAAGTTTTTGAATAATTTCAGTAGGATGAATTGATGGAAACGATAGTTTGGTTAGTGCCTGTGGTGCCCGGTCTTGCGGCTTTGATAAACGGTTTGTTCGGCCGCCGTTATATCAAAGGATTGGCCGGTCATGTTGCTACAGGTGCCATGATCATTTCGTTGCTTATATCTTTCTTCTGCCTGATCTTCGTTCTGATTGAGGGCGATTCGTTTACCCTGATTGATCATGATTACTATACCTGGATTGGGGCGGGGAATCTTTCTATTCCATTTGGCGTATACATTGATCAATTGGCTTTGGTGATGATGATGGTGGTTTCTTTTGTAAGTACTATCATTTTCGTCTATGCCATAGGCTATATGTATGATGAACCTGGGTATTTTCGTTTCTTTACGTATATGCCCTTATTTACGTTTTTCATGTTTTTGTTGGTTATGGGCAATTCGCTTCCCTTGTTGTTTGTCGGCTGGGAAGGAGTCGGTTTGTGTTCTTATCTGTTGATCGGCTATTACTACGATCGGGATTACGCCGCCAATGCTGGAAAAAAAGCGTTTATTGTCAATCGAATTGGTGATTTTGGTTTCCTGTTGGGATTGCTACTGCTTTTCTGGATTACCGGCACGCTCAGGTTCGGTGAGCTGTTTGAAGCAGTTCCGGAAGCATTTGTTTATGCCGGAGCACCGATTACGTTGATCACATTGTTGTTATTTTTCGGCGCGACGGGAAAGTCATCTCAGATACCTTTATATGTCTGGCTGCCGGACGCCATGGCTGGCCCCACACCGGTCAGCGCTTTGATCCATGCGGCTACGATGGTCACTGCTGGAGTTTATATGGTCGTCCGGCTGAATCTGCTTTTCAGCCTTGCGCCCGCCACCTTGATCATTATTGGAGCCATTGGAGGATTGACAGCCCTTTTTGCTGCCAGTATTGCCTTAGTGCAGCGGGATTCCAAAAAAATCCTGGCTTATTCCACGATTAGCCAGTTGGGTTATATGTTTCTTGCCTGTGGCAGCGGCGCTTATGTTGCCGCGATTTTCCATTTGATGACCCATGCGTTTTTCAAGGCGTGTCTGTTTTTGGGAGCCGGTTCTGTCTTGCATGCCTTTCATCGGACGACCGATGTGGATGTGTTTGAGGCAGGAGGGTTGCGTAAAATCATGCCTTATACACGCTGGACCTTTTTGATATCCACTCTCGCTATTGCAGGTATACCCCCGCTTGCCGGTTTCTTCTCAAAAGATGAGATTCTTTGGGAATCTTTCTCGTCCGGCCGGCTTTTCCTTTGGGTTTTAGGTATCGCTGCAGCGTTTTGTACGGCTTTTTATATGTTTCGTTTATACAATCTCCTTTTTTCCGGAACATTCCGAGGTAAAGAAGAACAACGCAAACATCTCCATGAATCCTCAGCAATCATGTGGGTCCCGCTTGTGGTTCTGGCTTTCTTTTCGATTTGTGCAGGATGGCTCAATATGCCGTTGTTTGGTTACCAAGGCTTTCACAATTTTCTCCATCCGGTAATTGAGCAGGGACATCATGTAGCTGAAGAAGCCGCTCATTCAAATCAAGCAGAACACAGTTATACCACTGAATCTGTGTTAGCCGTGATATCGGTGATTGTTGCATTGGCTGGTATCTTTTTCGCCCGTGTATTGTATGATTGGGAACCCACTTTGGCTGGACGGATGGCAGATACTTTTAAACCGGCGTTTCAAGTTCTCTTAAATAAATATTACATCGATGAAGTGTATGATGTTGCTGTCGTCCAAAATTATTTGCGTTTCTGCCGTGCTGTGCAATGGTTCGATGATAATGTCATCATAAATGGACTGAATGGTATGGCCGCTTCCGCCAACCGGGCGGCTGATACTTTACGTAAAATTCAAACCGGTACAGTTACGCATTATGCACTTGCAACCTTAGTTGGAATGGTCTTTCTTGTGGTGTGGTTGATCTTATGTTACTGACATTGATTACTTTCATACCTTTTATTGGTGCAATTCTTCTCCTTCTTATTCCAAGGGAGGTCGAAGGGTCACATAAATGGTTTGCCTTCGGCGTTTCTGTCATTCCATTGATTTTGTGTATTCCTTTGCTGATCGTTTTCCCTTATGGAGAGGAGGGCTTCCATCTGGGACTGTTTATCCCCTGGATTCCTTCTTTAGGCATTGATTACCGCATCGGGATCGATGGTATGAGCCTGGTTTTGATTGTGTTGACTACACTACTGACGATGCTTTCAATACTGGCTTCCTTTGATTCTATTACAAAAAAGGAAAAAGAGTTTTACTTTTTCCTGCTGGTGCTGGAAACCGGTATATTAGGAACCTTTATCGCTCTGGATATGTTTCTTTTTTATGTATTTTGGGAGCTTATGCTGGTTCCTATGTATTTCATTATCGGTGTCTGGGGGCATGGAGAACGCATCTATGCGAGCATCAAGTTCTTTCTTTACACGGCTTTTGGTTCTGCATTGATGCTGATTGTCATTTTTTATCTTTACTTCGAAGCCTCCAATCAGCTGGGGGCGAGTCCTTCATTCAATTTTGACAACTTCACGGCCTTGGCATTAGACACCAATGTTGAGAAATGGTTGTTCGTGGGATTCGTTTTGGCTTTCCTGATCAAGATGCCTCTTTTCCCGTTCCATACCTGGCTGCCTTATGCCCATACGGAAGCCCCGACAGCCGGTTCCGTGATCCTTGCCGGAATTTTGCTTAAAACCGGCGTATACGGTTTCCTCCGTTTTTGTATCCCTATTTTCCCTGAAGCAGTTGTTGCATTTGCTCCGATTTTGATGACATTGGCTATTATTGGTGTGATTTACGGGGCGATGGTGGCCATGATTCAGCACGACGCTAAGCGTCTTGTTGCCTATTCCTCAGTAAGCCACATGGGTATGCTGCTGGCAGGTATCCTTGCCTGGAACCTGCAGGGAATTGAAGGCGGCATTATCCAAATGATCAATCATGGATTATCCACCGGCGCTTTGTTCCTTATCGTAGGAATGATTTATGACCGGCGGCATACCCGCAAAATATCCGACTTTGGCGGGCTTTCCAAGGTGATGCCAGTTTATGCGACGTTCTTTATGATTTTTACTTTGTCCTCGATTGGACTGCCTGGTTTAAATGGTTTTGTAGGTGAATTTTTGATTCTAATTGGTTTGATGGGTAAATCCATTTTCTGGACAGTGCTTGCTGCCACAGGAGTTATACTTGGTGCAGCCTATATGCTCTGGCTCTATCAGAGAATGATGTTTGGAACAATAAAACATAAAGAGAATACCGAGTTGAAAGATTTAAACAGGCGTGAGTTCCATATCTTACTGCCATTGGCGATATTATGCTTTTTGATTGGTATTTTCCCGTACCCATTACAAAAAACCATTGAACCCTCAGTAAAGCAAATTGTTGAATATGTTGAACCTCATCTCGAAACTCCTGCATGGTACACTTCCATTATCCCCTCAGATAATGTGCTCCAAAATCATGATGAAGAAGAACATTCTGAGCAATAAACTGCTTAATCTTTCCTCAAAATTGACCTTCAGAAGGGCAATAGTCTGCAATGATACATGACCCACAGCGAGGCTTTTTAGAGACACAGATTTTGCGTCCGTGCCAGATCGTTCGATGGGAAAAATCTGTCCGTTCTTTGGCGGGAATAATTTCGATCAAGTCTTTTTCAATTTTGCCGGGATCTTTTTTGTCCGTCAGTTTCAATCTGTTGGTTACCCGTTTGACATGCGTATCCACCATAATGGCTGGAATATTAAAGGCCGTGCCCAAGACAACATTGGCGGTTTTTCTGCCGATTCCAGGCAATTTAACCAATTCATCCATATCTGCAGGAACCTGTTTGCCCTCTTTTTCCGCCAAAGCATGGCAAACAGCGAGAATACTCTTGGTTTTTTGCTTATAGAAACCCGTCGAGCGAATCAGTTCTTCGATTTTTTCTTCAGAGACTTTGGCCAATGATTTTGGATCAGGGAAACGGCGAAAAAGCTCCGGCGTTACTTTATTGACGCGCTCATCGGTGCACTGCGCCGAGAGAATGGTTGCAATGAGTAACTCGAAAGGGTTGTTAAAGTGAAGAGCGCTTACCGGTTCGTATTCCTGCGCAAGTGCTCTGATGATTTTTGGTGCTCTTTCTTTTGCCGGAGCATGTTTCCAATCTTTCTTTGGCATGTTGTTTTACACTCCCATGAGTTGAACCACGACATTTCTGTCGCGGGGGCGGTTATCAAAGTCTAATAGAATAACTTGTTGCCATGTGCCCAAAATCAATGATTGTTTCTCGAATGGAATGGTCAGAGAAGGGCCGATGAGAGTGGCGCGTAAATGGGAATGGCCATTGCCGTCGTGCCAGGTTTGATCATGATGATACACTTCTCCTTTGGGAGCGATTTTGTCCAGCATTTCGGGGATATCTTGCAATAAACCGGGTTCGTATTCGACAACACTGACTCCCCCGGTCGCTCCTGGGACAAATACGGTCATCTGGCCTTCCGAGAGATTGCTTTCAGAGAGGATTTTTGAAATCCGAGGTGTTAAATCTACTATGTCTGTATCTCCGCGCGTCGATACTTGAATGCGATGTGTGCTAACCTGCATTTATTCCTCCTAAGTATTTGTTATATTGAAATTATTGAGTGGTAGCCAATTTTTCCAATTGATTTTTTAATTCCTGTGAAATGTTTTGTATTTGAACCGATTTTTCCACCAATTTCGACCGTATCTCCTGGAGAGGACGTGATAGTAAGTCGGTTAATCCAGGTATAAATTGTCCATACCAGGTATTTATAAATTCTTCTCTGTTTTCTTTCATTGCCATCCTGGCTCCCTGGGAATACATGAAGACCAGCCAAATAGTATACAAGATCAAAAGGAAAACGAGATTTAATAAAAGCGCTGATGCACTGAAAAGTGATATCAGCACTGCGAACAGTTCATAGAAACTTGAGAAAGAAAGCAAGCCTTCTTCCTGTTGGATCAGGGAGTAAATCAGGGGTTGTAAAAAAGGAAACCAGATCAACGGTAAAAAGACAATTAATTTTCTAAGGCGGCTTGGAAAAGCACTTTCCTGGGATAATTGCTCCGTCAATCGTTCTTCATGATCCTGCATTATTTCTGTAAATGATTGATCGATCACTTCACTATAGGGTACATTTTTATCAAAATGCGGAGCTAATTGTGGATATTGCTCTTCAACTTGTTCTTGAATGTTTTGCAGACGGGTTGAAGCCGATGATCCCTGGTGACGTAGAATATCCCAAGGAACTTCGGAGAAATCGGAAACGGGCCGGGAAAAGGCAAACCGGCTGCCGAAGACGGAAACAATACCGGCTAGTGGATAAAACAGGCTGCGCAGTATGGGCCATGCTTCAACACGCCGATGAAACAATTCGCTGCTAATCCGCCCGTTTTTTTGTTCGAGTAATAGAATCCTTTGGCATACTGTGTCGAAATAATCTTCAGAAAATTCTTTTTGGATATTGGTCTGTATGTATTCCAATGCCTGGTCAATTTCTTCAATTTTTGATTCGATTGAATAGTGTTCCTTCAAGCGGGCGAGATTCTTTTCAAACTCCGCCATCAGGTTCTTGATTTTTGCTTTGGATATTTCTTCTTGAGAATGAATCCGGATTAATCGGTCATGAAGGGTGTGGAATTCATATTTCTCCGGATAAATGGCTGAAAGCAGCAATAATCTATCTGGGGCTGGCGGAGGGACATTTCTTTTCCGGCATTCATGAGTCAAATAATCGCCGATTTCCTTCCGGATCGTGTCCATATCCGCTTTATTTTCCAGCTGGTCTACTTTGTTAAGAACGACATAATAATATTCGCTGCTTTGAGCGACGGCTTCCAATTGATCCATGAACTCATGGTCGCCGTATTTACGCGGGGATATAACCCACACAATAGCTTGGAGATACTTGTTCAGTCTCTGAACATCATTTCTGTGACGGATGAATCGGCTGTCATAATCGGGAAAATCAATCAGGACAACATTTTGTAACTCATTATGATCATGCGGAACATAAGCAAGTCTTTCTCCAATTTCCGAAGCGAGACGCTTTTTCAAAACCGAGAGGTCGTCTCGGTGGCAGTAAGCCACCGCAATTCGAGTCCCTTCATCGAGAATATCCGTATCATTCGAGATTTTTGCACCGGCCAGCTGATTGATCAGCGAGGTCTTTCCAACATCTTTGCCTCCCACGATCCCATAAAGAAAAAGTGAATCTTCTTCAGACGTGCCGGATTGAAAAGCCAGATTGGGAGGATCGAGTCCGGTTAAATGTGATAATTCTTGATTTAAATTGTCCAATTGAGAGCGTAGAGTGTTGATATCCATGTTACTCATACTCGCTGCAGATTTTTAACACTTTGGTTAGTGAATCATTTCTATCTAATACAACACGGTTACGAATAGCCTGTAATTCTAACAGGCTGCCGGATAACTGGTGCCGCATAATATCTTGAATTTCACTTTGAAATTGACGCTTTATCTTTTCAAATTTTCCTAAAGGTAAATACTTAAAGGCACTGGGTACAAGCAGCCAGCTGCCAAATCCCGGTATTGTAAACGTATCGGCAACCAGAGCAGCAGACAAAACCACAGTAACAAGAGGATCGTTTTTTAATGAAGACGAAATGGTGTCCGTTGAAATCAAACCTTTACAGGTTTTCTCAAATTTAGATACGATTTGGTTCAACGGTTCGGTTATTTTGTTCTTTTTTTCTAATGCAGGGAACGCCTTGAGTTCAGGTGCAATTTCCATGATTTGTTTGGAATTCTCAGTCCGTCTTACTGTTTCCGCAATTTTTTCTTTGTAACCGGAAAGCCGGTCGTGTATTTCATAGGTCATTTTATCCATGTCAGGACGAAATACCCGGGATAAAAGCCGGTCACGCTTTTCGCCGAATGAAAGTTGAAAACTTTTCCTTAATGAACCAGTTGTCACAGTTCTTTTTAGGAAATGATATACATTGGTAACCGAAAAACGTTTCAGTCCCAAATGCTGTAGAATTTGCAGGACTTCGTCGTCCAAAACTTTTTCAAGTGGAATGGGCTGTTCTTTGGTGAGAAAATCATCGATCAACTTGGATAATGACTGTTCAAGTGAATTGAAATAGCGGGTGCGTATCAAATTTTCTTCAAGCAATGTGCTCACCTGGGAGGATATTTTTCTCAACCAGGGAGAATCGGGAGCAGTGTAAGTAGAGGTGGTCAGGGCGTTTTTAAATTGTAAATAAGAAAGTTCTTCATCGAATTTAGTTTTATTGATCAACTCGGGGAAAAGGTAGATTGAGTCAACGCCAAAGAAGGATTTTACAGTTTGAATATCGGGATGGTTCAAGTCTACTCTGTCTCTGCCCCGATGATTCAAAATACAAATGGTGCTTTGATGAAGCTCTTTGGCCAGCTGGGCAGGGTATTCGTAATCCCGATGATAGATGGACTCATCATCCACCACAAAAATTACTACATCAAGCCAGGGCTGCAATCGATAGGCCAGAAGATTTTCTTCCCGGGACAGGGTAGTATTGATATCCGGCAGGTCAAAAAGAACTAATTTGTGAAACAGGCTGTCGTTGCTTGCGATTAGATTGATTTTTTCCGGCGTTCCATTGGTATAGGGAAGAGTGTCCAGCCGGTATGCTTCTCGTGGAAATTGAGAAAGGAACAATTTTCCGTATTGCTTCTCAATAATATCTAAAGCCTGGAAAAAAGAGGTGTGTGTAATAACAACCGGACCGTTTGTGTTATGTGCACGCCAACCTGTCAAACTAATGTCCGCATTGGCGAGACTGTTAAAAACCGTAGATTTGCCGGTACCGGTACAACCAATTAGTCCGGCAAAAATCGGCCGGTTTGGCCCCATATTTTTCCGAAGCGTCAGAATGGAAGACAGGTTAAGCAAGTTTTCAATATCCTGATGTGGAAATGAAGAACCACACAGCCTTTCGGCTGAAGTGACTAATGTTTGTACTGCATTCATGATTTGCGTGCTTGAAACCATGTTTAGTTTAATTCCTTTACCGATGTTTACACGCTTATTTTTTATTTTTTATTAATTAGGATCGAATGATCGGCTGTTTTAATAGTGAAACAATATAAGGAAACAATATTTGGATATAATTTCCTGAATATCTAACGTCGTGCCTTAATAGAAAACATTAAGTTTATTAAGATGCTTAATGATATGGATAAATGGTGTCTCAAGTGATGTTACAGGCTTCAAAAAAATTGCAAAGCCATTGCGTATATTCTAATAAGAAATTCTTGGTATTCGATAGTTTCGTACTTCTTCTCATATCGTTTGGCATTCTGTTCTTAGAATATTTTTTCAATAACTTCATTTTACAAGATTTTGCAAATTCCGCCGATGAATATGCATACCTATTTCAAGCCCAAATTTTTGCGCAAGGCGATATCTACGTACCGGCACATCCCAAACAGGAATTTTTTTCTCCATTTTATATACATGAACTTCAGAATCGTGTGTTTTCTATTTTCCCTCCAGGCTGGCCTTTGATTCTTTCTGTGGGAGTTCTGGCAGGCGTGCAGGAATGGGTCAATCCATTGATTGGGGCTTTGACAGTACCAGCCTTTTTTTATCTTTCCTGGCTGCTATTTGGGCGTATTCGGGCGTGGATATCAATCAGTCTGCTTTGTTTATCTCCCTTTTTTCTATTTAACAACGCTTCTTATTTTGCCCATCCGTCCTGCCTGTTTTTTATCACGATTTGTATGATTTTTTTGATATTATGGGAGCGGCAAGAAAAAATAGTCTATGCTCTTCTGTGTGGATTTTTCTTTTCATGGGCTTTCTTGATTCGAGAACTTACTTCCTTGGCCATATTATTCATCCCCATAGTGGTTGTACTGTGGTATTCCAGGCATCAATCTACTTATGTACTCTCATTTTTTTTGGGGTGTCTGCCGCTTGGATGTTGGTATATCTGGTACAATGTTGAATTGACGGGAGTTTGGTTTTATCCGGTTCGATTTTTAATGCCGCATGAAAGTCTCGGTTTCGGGAAACGAGTGATCCATGTATTTGACTATGTGGATGAGTTTTATTATGGCCCTGGCGAAGCTCTGTATTTTATGATAAGGAATTTAGGGAGACTTTTTATCTGGACGTTTCCATTTTTACCTGTATTTGCTGTATGGGGAATCATAAAAAATCCAGAGTATTTATGGATAAGGATTTTGGGGGTTGCCTGCTTGAGTTTGCCGGCTGCCTATTTGTTTTATCCGTCCGAAGGCGGAAATCAGTATGGTCCCCGGTTTTATTATGAATCCTTGTGCTTTCTTTGTCTGCTGGCTTCGGGTGGGATCGTCTCAATTTCCTCTCAAATGAGTCATTATGTGAAAAAATACTTGACAGTCGTCATGATAGTATGTCTTATAATAATAAATGGTGTCATCACCTATTACTTGGCTTCAAGTTATTATCGGCAAATTTATTGGAGACGGACCCTTTATCAACTCGTGGAGAGACGTGATTTAAATAATGCTGTAGTCTTTGTGGGCGCTCCAAGCGGTGATATGACTCAAGGAGATCTTATTCGTAATCCGCCGGACATTTCCAATTCCGATGTAGTGTATGCATGGGATCTAGGGGAGAGGAACAGTGAACTCAGGGCGGCGATGCCGGAGCGATCATTCTATTTTTTTGGATATGATCAAAAGAATCGAAGTTATCACCTCAGACCCCTTACCTTTCGCCTTGGAGATAGATAGATGAACATGTAAACTACATAGGTAAAAGTGGTTTTTGATCTTTTTTGTTACGTTACATAAGAAACGGGAAAAAATACATGTGCGATACGATTCCAACCATCTCCATCGACGGTCAGCTTTTTTCGCCGGAGGAAGCCAAAATTTCCGTATTTGATCACGGATTTCTTTACGGTGACGGAGTTTTCGAAGGCATTCGCATCTATGGAGACAAAGTCTTCCGGGGAGACAGACACATAACACGCTTGTTTCGTTCGGCAAAAGTACTAGACTTAAATATAGAGTGGAAGCCTGAGGAAATACTGAATGAAATCAGAAAACTGGCGCGAATCTGGGCTGAAAAAAATGGTGTGGATCTGAGAAACAACTCTGATCCGCTGTATGTCCGCGTTGTTGTTAGCCGAGGGGACGGTGATTTGGGACTTGATCCTAGGAAATGTCCCAAATCCAAAATCATTGTTGTTGTTGACCGGATTAAGTTGTATCCAAAAGAACACTATGAAAAAGGATTGACGCTGGTTACCACTGCCATCAAGCGTAATCTGACGAATGCCTTACCCCCTCAAGTGAAATCATTAAATTATCTAAGTAATGTACTGGCTAAACTGGATGCCAATCGGCAGAACGCGGCAGAAGCCATATTTCTAAATAATCAGGGATACGTCGCTGAAGCAACGGCCGATAATCTGTTTATTGTTAAAGACGGAGTGATTATTACTCCCCCCATATCAGACGGCGCGCTCCCCGGTATCACTCGTGAAGCTGTCCTGGAATTAGCGGCGGAGAGAAATATTCCCAATAGAGAATGGCATATTACCATAACTGATCTTTTTTGCGCTGAAGAATGTTTTGTAACCGGGACCGCTGCAAGAGTCGTTCCTGTTACCCGTATTGATGGGAGACTGATTGGAACGGGACAATCTGGACCTGTCACTCGTCAATTGATGGAACAGTTTGTTGAACTAACCCATAAAGATGGAATCAGTATTTTTGACGATTAAACGAGAGACCTATCCAACGGTGATTTATCATGATCTGTGAGGTTTGTAAAAAGAAACCAGCTAAAATTCACGTCACGCAAATAAAGGACAAACAAAAAATCTCCATTCATATTTGTCAAGATTGTGCACACGAAAAAGGCGTTGCCGGTCCGGCTATCAATACCTCTTTTTCCGTTGAGCAGTTGTTGGCAGGTTTTGTAAAATCTCAAGCCACTGAAAGTGCGGAAATCAACATGCAGCAGACATGTTCTTCTTGTGGACTGTCCTATCGGGCGTTTAAGGAAAGTGGCCGGTTAGGATGCTCCCTGTGTTACGATACGTTTGCAGAACAACTGAAACCCTTATTACAAAAAATTCAAAAAGAAACTCGTCATGTGGGTAAAGTACCCAACAAAGGTGATGCACAATTGGTCCTCAAGCGGAATGTTTCCGATTTACGCCTGCAATTGAAAGAAGCCGTGAGTCAAGAAAATTTCGAATTGGCAGCAAATTTGCGCGATCAAATTAGACAGATGGAAGAAGAAATAGCACAGCAAAAAAGTACTTGATAAAAGAAGGATGATATTTTTTTCAGGATTTAAACTATGGAACTACCAAGATCTTACTTTTCTGGCTGCGCCTGGCTGCAGACAGGTGATAAAAATAATGATTTAGTGGTTAGCAGCCGCATACGGCTGGCTAGAAATATAGAAGGATATCCGTTTTCCCAATGGGCATCTTCTTCAGATTTGAAAAGAATAGCAGAACAAGCCGAAGAGGCCATACGTAAGACCACCCATCTTAATGATGCGGATGTTTTTAGCATTGAAGAATTAGAGGCGGTGGATCGGCACTTTCTCGCCGAGCGTTACATGATCAGCCAGGAATTGGCCAAGAGCGGTATCGAACGCTATGTCGCCATCAGCCCAAATCAAACTTCCGCCTTGATGGTCAATGAAGAGGATCATCTCCGCCTTCAGGTTTTGATGGCCGGTTCCAATCTGAAGAGAGTCTGGGAAACCATCAATACAATCGATGATGAACTCGAAAGTTGTCTCAATTTTTCCTATTCCAATACATTTGGGTATTTGACAGCGTGCCCTACCAATGTGGGAACCGGTATACGATGTTCCGTTATGGTTCATCTTCCAGCTTTAGTTTTCACTCGCAAGATCGAAAAAGTTTTAAATGCGGTTACACAAATCGGATTGACTGTCCGAGGCCTTTCCGGCGAAGGAAGTGAAATTACCGGTAATTTATTTCAGATTTCCAATCAATGGACTTTGGGTATTTCTGAAAAAGAAACCATTGAAAAAATAGAAAAAATAGTCAATCAAATTGTGGAACAGGAGCGCCAGGCTCAAAAACAAATGATGGAAGAAAACCGGACGGCGCTGGAAGACCGCATTTGGCGTGCTTATGCTATTTTGCGATTTGCTAAAGTGTTAAGTTCGACAGAAGCCGTCGATTTGTTGTCCTCGATTCGTTTTGGCAGGAATGCCGGAATATTAAATGGACCATCCTATGAACGGCTAAATGAAATGCTGATTATGCTTCGTCCCGCCCATCTGCAAAAAAAGGCGGGCCGATCCCTGACGATGGCTGAGCGCGACGAATATCGAGCTCAACTGATACGAGAATGGATTGAAAACGGGCGATCAAAAAAATAAAAACCTGAAATAAACACGGTGAGAACAAAAGATCGGTAAACGATTGCCCTCTTCTTAAGTTACAATATTAAAGAGGGCGAAAGGTAGAGAGAAATTTCGTCTCTACGTATTTTGGAGGAATAACGATTATGATGTTTGACAGACTTACTGAACGAGCAAGACTCGTCATGAAAAGGGCTAAAGAAGAAGCTGCCCGTATTGGCAGCAGCCATGCAGCCACAGAACACATTTTGCTTGGTTTAATCGCCGAAGGCGAGGGAGTGGCTGCAACCGCCATGCGAAACATGGGCTTGAATTTAGAAGCACTGCGAACCGAAATCCTTAAAAATATCAGCAGGGACTCCGGTGGCAGTGTTACGGATAGCACGATCTCTCTTTCTCCGAGCGGAAAACGTGCGATTGAATTTGCCTATCAGGAAGCACAGGCGTTCGGGGTTAATTTCATTGGCACCGAACATCTTTTGCTTGGTGTCATCCGTGAGAATGAAGGATTAGCGGCGCGTATTCTGGCCAGCCATGGCATCGATTTGATCAAGGCTCGAAGCGAAATATTGCGTCTGATGGGCGGTGGATCTCAGGAAGCCGTTGCCGCTGGCAAGACCAAAAGCAAAACTCCGGCACTCGACGCTTTTGGAACCGATTTGACTGAATTGGCCAGGGTGAACAAATTGGACCCGGTGATCGGCCGTCAGGATGAGATCGAGCGGGTGATTCAGATCCTGTGCCGTAGAACAAAAAACAATCCGGTTCTGATTGGTGAGGCCGGTGTGGGTAAAACCGCCATTGCGGAAGGCCTGGCACAACAGATTGTCATGAGGACTGTTCCGGATTTATTAATGAACCGGCGTCTGATTACATTGGATTTGGCCGGTCTGGTTGCCGGCACCAAGTATCGCGGCCAGTTTGAAGAACGCCTGAAGGCGGTTTTGGAAGAAATTCGACGATCAAATAACATTATGCTTTTCGTGGATGAATTGCATACTTTGGTTGGTGCTGGAGCCGCCGAAGGCTCGATGGATGCCTCCAATATGTTGAAACCGGCATTGGCACGGGGTGAGTTGCAGTGTATTGGCGCGACCACGCTTGACGAATACCGTAAATACATTGAAAAAGACAGCGCTTTGGAACGCCGTTTCCAAACCGTGATGGTCGACCCTCCCAGTGTGGATGAAACCATACGTATTTTGGACGGTCTCCGGGATAAATACGAAGCCCACCATCGGGTGCGTTTTACTGAACGAGCCATTACTTTCGCCGCTGAGTTATCGGATCGGTATGTTACTGGCCGTTACTTGCCCGATAAAGCCATCGATTTGATCGACGAAGCGGGTTCCCGTGCTCGCCTGCAGGCTACAACCCGGCCGAAAGAACTCCGCGAAATCGATGACGAAATTAATCAGATCATGAAAGAAATCGAAGCGGCGACGGTGGCTGAAGAATTCGAAAAATGCCTTGAATTAAAACAAAAACGGGAAGAATTAAGAGAAAAACAAACTCAATTATCCTATCAGTGGGAAGAATCGCGCAACAAAGCCGGTCAGGAAGCTATTGTCGATGAAAATGAGATCGCTTATGTCGTTTCAAAATGGACCGGTATTCCAATCGTGAGAATTGAGGAGAAAGAATCCGAACGGTTGCTGCGCATTGAGGATGAATTGCATAAAAAAGTGGTCAGCCAGGATGAAGCGATTCAAATCATTGCAAAAGCTGTCCGTCGATCCCGCGCTGGTTTGGCCAATCAAAAGCGTCCCATCGGTTCATTCCTGTTCCTTGGTCCGACTGGGACCGGCAAAACTCACCTGGCCAAAACCCTCGCCGAATTTCTCTTTGGCGATGAAGAGGCGCTCATCAGTGTGGATATGTCCGAATACATGGAAAAATTCGCCGTATCACGTTTAGTCGGTGCTCCTCCAGGCTACATAGGCCACGATGAAGGAGGCCAGCTGACGGAAAAAGTTCGGCGAAAACCTTATTCGGTAATTTGTTTGGATGAGATTGAGAAAGCTCATCCGGATGTATACAATATTCTTCTCCAGGTTTTGGAAGAAGGACGATTGACCGATACGACCGGACGAAAAGTAGATTTTCGCCATACCGTCTTGATCATGACTTCAAACATCGGTTCACAGGAAATCACGAAACGAGTCTCTCTTGGATTCGCTTCTGAAGACGCTTCATCCAGTTACGGCACCATGAAAGACAAGGTGATGAGCGAACTCAAAAAGGCTTTCCGGCCGGAATTTTTGAATCGTGTCGATGAGGTGGTCGTTTTTCAGGAGCTGGAAAGGGAAGACGTGTTGCAAATTTGTGATATCATGGTCACCGAAGTCCAGGAAAGATTACTGCCTATGGGTTTAAAACTTGTTTTAACCGATGCGGCCAAGTCCTTCCTGGTTGACAAAGGCTTCGATAAGGCGTATGGTGCACGTCCATTGAAGCGTACTATTCAAAAGTTCCTAGAAGATCCACTTTCCGAAGAAGTTCTTAAAGGACGGTTCAAAGGAAAGGAAGAGGTCCTGGTTGATGTTGGGGAAGGAGAACTCCTTTTCCGTGAAGCATCGCCAAGGGAGGTGATGGTCTGAAGATTTCTGCATATTGTTATGT
Source organism: uncultured bacterium (assembly GCA_964643335.1). GTDB lineage: Bacteria > Hinthialibacterota > Hinthialibacteria > Hinthialibacterales > Hinthialibacteraceae > CAZXSQ01. The sequence continues at coordinate 14,074 of CAZXSQ010000010.1, read as the reverse complement.
TCTATTGGTGCTGTGGGTCATTTTGTGCCTTCCATCCAGCTCGGCTGAATTGATTAATAAAGTGCTGGTGGAAGGAACCGTTCACGTTAAAGAACAAGAAATTCTTGATGTCGTCGAGACCAAAGTCGGTGATGATCTCCAATCACGGACTACCCAAACTCAATGGCGCGATGATATGCGCGCCATTTGGGCGCTCGGGTATTTCAAGAATATGGCCGTGGTTACCGAACGGACGGGGGCGGGATGGAATCTCATTTTTAAAGTGGAAGAAAAACCCATCGTCGTCGATCTGCAATATGAAGGCAATGAACGATACAAAAAAAATAAATTGGATGGAGAAATAGAATTTACCGGGGAAGACCGGATTTTTTTTGATGAATCCACGGCGGAAAAATTTAAACAAAAAATTTTAGATTATTATACAAAACAATCGTTTCCCAACACCACTATTTCCTGGCGTGTAGAGGAACAAGAGTCCCCTAATGAGGTCGTGATTGTCTATGAAATCGAGGAGGGGAAACGTCTTCCCGTCAAAAAAATTGTTTTTGAAGGGAATTCCGCTCTCTCTGGCAGACAATTAAGGAAAAAA
>CAZXSQ010000010.1:1937-13475 GCA_964643335.1 uncultured bacterium | reverse complement strand
AAATCTGCCCAGGTTTTTCCCCGGCTGCGGCGCAGGAAAAAAATAGAGACCAAACAATCCTGGTGGTTCATAATCAAGCATCACTATGACAGTGATGTGGTTGAGGAAGACTTGAATCGAATCAAAATGGCCTATTGGGATATCGGCTATCTGGACGCCAAGGCCACAAAAGGCCCGATTGAAGAGATAAAAGGCGGCTTGAAGATTAATTTTATGGTGGAAGAAGGGGAATTGTATAAGACTGGAAATATAACGGTTGAAGGAAATACCATCTTTTCTTCCGAAGAGTTGTTAGCCCAAATGTCTTTGAAACCGGGAGACCCCTTTTCCGCTGGTCAACTCACGGCGGATGAATTGGAAATGATCAATATGTATCGGGCTCAAGGATATCTTGATACAAGAATCCCGCCTATTGAAGAGCAATTTATTAAGGATCAGAAAAACCATATTGTCGATATTCATATCCCTATCAAAGAGTCTTCCCGCAAATACTTAGGTAAAGTCGAAATTCAGGGCGTTGTCATTCTTGATGATGGAACCATTGTTCCTACACAAGAAGGCGAGTTCAAAACCAAGGATTTTGTAATCCGGCGTGAGATCGAGTTGGAAGAAGGAGAACCGCTCGATTGGACTAAAGTAGTTGAAAGCGACCGGAATCTGGTCAATCTCAACTTTTTTAAATCCCGTGGACTCCCGGTTCCGGGCCAAACCAATTTGGTTCCTGGGTTTGAACGCCGGCGTACGAATGATCCCAATGTTGAAAATCTTCTGCTACGTTTGGAAGAAACTCAAACCGGTATGCTCACCTTTGGTGGCGGCTTCAGTACCACCTTCGGTCCATCGGTGTTTGCGACGTTGAGTGAAAGGAATTTATTTGGGTATGGAGTCCGAGGTTCGATAACCGGTGAACTTGGGAAATACCGAAACCGTTTGCTTTTAAATATTTTTGATCCGCACATTTTCAATTCGGATTATAGTCTGGATTGGGATATTTATTATATTGACCGGGAAGGCTATGGAGGCCGAACCTTTGATGAAGAACGAATCGGTTCCTCGGTGACTCTTGGCGATGAAATCACAGATGAATTGACACTGTTGTATGGACTAAAAGGTGAATTGACGGATTTAAGCCCGGAATCCGGAAACCGTTATTCTCTTAATAGAGACACGATTCCCGATGTTTTTAACTTGGGGCAAAATACAACGACCAGTGTTTTATTTGGTGCCGTTCATGACACACGGGATTTTAAAATTGATCCGACTTCCGGTCATTACGATCGTGCAACCATCGAATTGGCAGGATTGACAGACAACGAATTTGTCAAATTTCAATCCGAAAGCAATTACTATCATCGTTTATACAAACGGCTGGTTCTTGCCTTGTCCGCCGAGTTGGATTTGGCACATGCTTATGGTGATCCCGGTTATATTCCTTTGCAGGAACGTTTTTTTATCGGTGGTGCGAGAACTGTTCGCGGATTTGACGAGGGAGGGATAGGGCCATTTGCCGACATCCGGTATGAAAATTATCCCGGTGGTTTTAGAACCTATCTTGGCGGTGAAGCCGCATTTGTGGGAAACGCTGAATTGCGTTATCCGTTTACTGAAATCTTTCAGGGTGTAGTTTTCTTTGATATGGGTACAAACTGGCCGGAAATTAAAGACATCGATCCATCTGAATTCCGGTACAGCACCGGTTTAGGTTTACGAGTTAGGATTCCTGGTTTAAATGCATTGTTGAGACTTGATTTTCCTGTCCCTCTCCGAGAATTTCCTGAAGATGATACACAATTTCTGCACTTTAGTTTTGGTCAAACCTTTTAAGACAAAATCTATAATATAAGGAAGGTATTCAAAAGGGTGTGGCTTTGATTATATTGCGGCTAAAATACAGCCAACCGGTATAATAGATGATGGAGGTTTACTTAAATGTCAGCAAAAATTTACAGAATTGTTTGTTTGGGGCTAGTTACTTTACTCTTATCCGCTGTCTTTATCCCTATAGGATTTACTCAACAAACCATAAAAATTGGATGTGTTGATCTTTTTGAAGTGTTTGACAAAACGCAAAAATTCCAAAAAGTGAAAGAAGAACTCCGGCAGATTGCCGAAGAAAAGAAAATTAAATTACAACAGATGACCAAAGCATGGATGGATGAACGGGATAAATTTATCGTTCAACAGGAATTGCTGCCTGAAGAGACAGCGCGGGAAAGGCATCAAGAGTTATTGCAGGAACAGCAGCAAATCATGGAAATGGAAAAAAGTGAACAACAAGAATTTAATGAAATCAAAAATGAAAAATTGGATCCTCTTATGGAAGAGATCGTAACTGTCATTGAAACCATCGCTAATGAGGAAGGATATGCCTTTATTTTTCATAAACGAAGATTGTTGTTCGCCAACCCGCAATATGATTTAACTGCCAAAGTTATTGAAAGAATTGATGAAACAAAATAATATTGGAATCTAAATTGAGATTTTTGAAGAATAAGGTGACGGTATTCCCTGCTAAATACGTCGGCTTGAACTAAAACATAATATACAACCAGAGAAGGAAACCTTGTGCCTAGTTTCATTTTAAAAGAACTTTGTGCCAAACTTGGAGAATCATACGAAGGGGATGGTTCTACAGTGGTTCAAGGTGTCGCAGAGATAACTTCAGCCAAAGAAGGTGACTTATCATTTGTCGCAAATCCAAAGTATGTGGCAAAAATTCCCCATTGCAGAGCCTCCGTATTAATCATCCCGAAAGATTTAAATACCGATTTTCTTCCGGTTATTCGAACCGTTAATCCTTATTTGACGTTTACAAAGGCATTGAATCTTTTTCACCAGGATCAACGCAGAATTTCAGGAGGTGTGCACCCTTCCAGTCAAGTTGCATCCGATGTTCAACTGGGGCAAGATGTTACAATAATGCCTCATGCCATTATTGAATCCGGTTCAAAAATAGGAGACCGTACTGTCATTTATCCGGGGGTATTTGTGGGAGGAGGAGTCACAATAGGGAGCGATGCGACTTTGTATTCCCAGGTATCCATCTATGATGGTTGTGTTATTAATGATCGTACGATTCTTCATGCCGGTTGCCGGATTGGCACTTCAACTGAAGGTGAAGTCAATGATTCGGCTCCACCGGTTACACTTGAGGAGGATGTTGAGCTGGGTGCCAATGTAGTGGTATCAGGTTCTGCAGAAGCATCCACACGGGTTTGCAACGGCACCAAAATTGATAATTTGGTTCAAATTGGATATGGCAGCAGGATCGGTCAACACTGCATTATTGTTGCTCAGGTAACGATCGGAGACCATGTCTCGCTGGGAGAACGGGTTACAGTCGCTGGACAGGTGGTTATTTCGCCCGGGGTTCAAGTTGGATCTCGTTCACGGATTGGCGCCAAAAGTGTAGTGGTGGATGACATTCCGGACGATGCGGACTATTGGGGAGCACCGGCCCAGCCTCACCGGGATGAAAAACGTTTAAAAGCACACCTGCACCGTCTTCCTAAGCTTTTTGAAAAAATCCGTTCCCTCGAGGAGCGAACAATAAAAAATGAGTAGTTGTTGATATTATGGTTGAATATCAAAAAACAATTGCAACGGAGCAATCCATCAGAGGGGTAGGATTGCATACTGGTCAGGAAACGACCATTACTTTTAAACCAGCTCAGGCGAATAGTGGAATTATTTTTGTGCGTGGAGACCTTCCGGATAAACCGATGATCGAGGTCAAGGCTGAGAATGCAGTCTTGGAGGAATCGCTTTATTTAACCGCTTTGGGGAAAAACGGTCTTCAGGTTTTGACTGTGGAACATGTGTTGGCTGCCTGTACAGGTATGGGAATCGATAACATGATTCTTGAGTTGTCTTCCAGTGAACCTCCCATTTGTGATGGGAGCGCTTACCCATTTGTGGAAGCCATAAAAAAAGCCGGTATTGTCACACTTGAATCCCCCAAAAAATTTATTGAAGTGCAGGAACCTATATGGCTTTTCGAAAATGGGCTTGAACTGGCCATTATTCCTTCAAAGCGGCTTGAAATAACTTATAAAATCGATTATGACCATCCAGCTGTGGGTATTCGTTCCGCTTCATTCTTAATTACTGAAGACATTTTTGCGGAAAAAATTTCGCCGGCTCGCACGTTCTGTTTCTTGAAAGACATCGATATTTTAAGACAGGAAGGAAAGATTAAGGGAGGAAGCCTGGAAAATGCTATTGTCATTGGTGAACATGACTTCCTGAATGAGGAATTACGCTTCGAGGATGAAGTGGTTCGACATAAGATATTGGATGTTATTGGGGATTTGGCTTTACTGGGTAGTCCATTGAAAGGTCACGTGATTGCGGTACGATCAGGTCATGCATTCAATATCCGGTTTGTCCAAAAAGTCATCAAAACGCTGAATGGCCGCGCAGATCAAGGTGTTCCCACTTTGCCTATTACGGCACAAGAAATCAGGCGCATTCTTCCGCATCGCTACCCTTTTCTTCTCATCGACAAAGTCGTAGAAATGGACTATTCTAATATGCGGGTTGTGGCTATAAAAAATGTTACCAACAATGAAGAATTTTTTGCAGGTCATTTTCCCCAGGAGCCGGTAATGCCGGGAGTGCTTCTTATTGAAGCGATGGCTCAGGCTGGTGGAGTGTTATTATTGTCAATTAAAGAAAATCGGGGGAAAATAGCTTATCTGGCTGGTGTGGATAAAGCCAAGATTCGCCGCCCGGTTGTTCCAGGCGATCAATTGGTTATTGAAACCCGTTTTACAAAGATTAGAAAACGTATTGGAAAGGTGGAGAGTGTTATCCGAGTTGAAGGAAATCTGGTCGCTGAGGCTGAGCTTTTCTTCTCAATCGTGGATGAATCCACCGGTTCGAATTAAAAATTTGAAAAATAATTCTATTTTCTGTGTATTAAGTGGTGATATTTCTTGCTAAATCTCTGAAAATATGGAAAATAAGTCTATATTAGATAATTTGAAAGTTTGATTGTCTTTTAGCATTATCTTAGGAAAGAAGAATAAAATTCATGCCTTTGGTTGCCGATTCAGCTATAGTACATCCTCGTGCGGAAATAGGGGACAATGTAGAAATAGGTCATTTTTCAGTAATTGGTGAAAACGTCAAAATTGGTTCTGGAACAAAAATCAACTCCCATGTTGTTTTGGAAGGTTGGACCAGAATTGGACGCAATTGCCGGATTAACACAGGTGCCGTTATTGGAAGCGAACCCCAGGATCTGAAATTCCGGGGTGAAGAAAGTTATGTCTTTATTGGTGATAATACCTGTATTCGGGAGTACGCCACAATCAATAGAGGGACTTTTGAGGGAGAGTCGACAGTTGTAGGCAATAATTGCCTGATTATGGCCTATTGTCATATCGCCCATAATTGTGTATTGGAAGACCGGGTGATTATGTCCAGTTTTGCGGGTCTTGCCGGTCATATTTTGATCGAACAAAATGCGATTATCGGAGGATTGGTAGGTGTTCACCAATTTGTCAGAATCGGTCAGAATTCTATTATAGGTGGAGGCGCGGCAGTCCGGCAGGATATCTTGCCCTTTAGTGTAGCTGGAGGTAATCCATGTAAGTCTAAGGGATTGAATATAGTGGGCTTAAGGCGGCATAATTTTTCTCCTGAACGTATCTCTCAGTTGAAAAAGACCTATAAAATAATTTTCCGCATGAAATTAACTGAAAAAGAAGCTGTCGAACGGCTTCGTGAGGAATTTGGTTCCGTTCCTGAAGCCATGCATATGGCCGATTTTATTGATAACTCTCAAAGAGGCCTGGCAAGGATGTAACAATTCACAATTACCCGTCTGAAATTCCCTTCAATACTTGTCCCGCAACCCTATGAGGGTAATACCTACTACTTCATTTCGAGCTTCATCATATAGCACAACATTCTGTGTGCCGATATTTATACCTATGGCTGGTTGAGGTTTTCCACAGAGATATAAAGCATATCAGCCTCTTTGTCATAATCCCAGTCTATTTCCCTGGTTTGTTCCAATATCTTCAAGACTTCCATATTGTTTTCCTTCTTGAAGAAGGTTGAGTAGTCAATTGTTGAGTATATTGATATTATGCGCAAGGTGTGGTTAGATAAATCCGTAACTTCAGGTTTCACTATCTAAGGAGGATTTCAATTATGGCCATGCAACGTCGTGATGTTTTAAAGATATTAACGGCCACTCCGTTTTTAGGATGTTTTGGTTCTACTCATACCGCACAAGCCAAACATCAGAGGAATAGACAAGAGGAACATATATGGCGTGTATTTGAGGAACCTTTTTTATCCGAGATCGCTTTTCCATTGGGCGGGATAGGTACCGGAACCGTTTCTTTGGGAGGGAGAGGAAACCTTCGAGATTGGGAAATATGTAATCGTCCACATAAAGGAAGAAATATAGAGAATACTTTCTTTGCTCTATGGATAAAGGAAGAAAATAGTGAACCCAAAGCCTATATTTTAGAGCCTCAGTTAAAACCGCCCTTCAGGGGTGGATTTGGTCTGGATCGCGGTCAATTGCCCGGGATGCCCCGTCTTCAAAAAGCCCGTTTTCTGGGATCATATCCTTTTGCCAGAATGGAATTGGAGGATGATCGGATTCCTTTGGATATCTCTCTTGAATGCTTCAATCCATTTATCCCCAATAATGAAAAAGATTCAGGTATTCCTGCAGTCATTTTTTATTGGCAATTGAAGAATACCAGTAAAAAAACCGTTGATCTATCACTCATGGCTTCTCTTTTGAATATCGCTGGGGATGATTCTTTGGGTAAAAATTTGAATGAGTATCGTGATAGCGATGATTTTCGGGGTCTTTATATGACCACTCAAAAACATGAGCCTGATGACGAGAAATTCGGGAATCTGGCCTTGATAACAATGCATGACGAGGTTACTTACACCACCCGGTGGAATCGAGGTGGATGGTTTGATTCTCAGAGTCTCTTTTGGAACGATTTTTCACAAGACGGACGTTTAGACGGTGTTAAGGACTCGGATCCCAGTCCTGATAATAGATCAGACACGGGATCGGTTGGAGCCTTGTTAAGCCTTGAACCCGGTGAAAGTAAAACAGTGCCATTTATGATCACATGGTATTTCCCCAATCGTCATAATTATTGGAATGGGGAGGATGAAGTAAAGGGGAAATTTGTCGGGAACTATTATGCGACTCAATTCAAAGATGCTTGGGATGTTGCATCTTACACGGTCAAAAACTTGCAGCGGCTTGAAGAAGAGACACGTGTTTTTCATGATGCGCTGTTTTCAAGTACACTGCCTGCAGAAGTGTTGGACGCCGTGTCCAGCCAGGCGTCAATCATTCGAACGAATACATGTTTCCGAAATAAGAAAGGTAAATTCTTTGCTTTTGAAGGGTGTGCCGATACTCGGGGGTGCTGTCCTCTGAATTGTACACACGTCTGGAATTATGAGCAGACCTTGGCTCATTTGTTCCCCCGTATGGAACGAACCATGCGGGATACAGATTTTAACTATAACACGAATGAAAAAGGCCATATGGCGTTTCGGACTTTGATACCCCTTGGTTTGGCGCGCTGGGGATTCAGACATGCGGCGGCTGACGGCCAGATGGGAACCATTGTAAAACTCTATCGTGAATGGCAGTTATCCGGCGATATAGAATTTTTAAAAAGCGTATGGGATGGAGCCAAACGAGCATTGGAGTATGCCTGGGAACAGTGGGATCCGGATCAAGACGGTGTTATGACGGGTATTCAACATAACACTTACGATATCGAATTTCATGGACCGAACCCGATGATGGGGGCCATATATCTTACAGCCTTACTGGCGGGTGAAAAAATGGCCAGGGCAGTGGGAGATTACCAGTCTGCCGACAAGTATAGGCGGATTTATGAAAGCGGAACGAAAAAACTCGATCAGCAAACTTGGAATGAGGAATATTATATTCAAGTTTTCGATCGGGCCTTGAAAGAAAAATACCAGTTGGGAGAAGGCTGCCTTTCCGACCAGTTATTAGGCCAATGGATGTCGCATGTGGTTGGTTTAGGATATGTCTTGCCACCCGATCGTGTAAAAAGCGCAATACATTCGGTGTATCGTTATAATTTTAAAGAAACCTTGTCGGAACACTATAATCCTCAGCGGATTTTTGCTTTGGGAGATGAAGCGGGATTATTGCTCTGTTCCTGGCCGCGAGGTAATCGTCCGCCTTTACCTTTCGTTTATTCCGATGAAGTGTGGACGGGAATTGAATATCAAGTGGCGGCCCATTTGATTTATGAAGGATATATCGATGAGGGGATAAACATTGTCAAAGGCGTTCGGAACCGTTACGATGGTGAGCGAAGAAATCCATGGAATGAAGTGGAATGCGGCCATCATTACGCTCGGGCCATGGCCAGTTGGTCGGTTTTACTCGCACTGTCCGGTTTTCATATTTCTGTTCCAGATCAGAAAATCGCGTTTCATCCATTGATAAATGAAAGAAACTTCAGTTGCATGTGGTCCGCCGGACCTGGATGGGGAACCTACAATCAAATCATACGCCAGAGCGATTTAAAATCGGATATCCAGTTAATTCGGGGAGAAATCAAACTGCAGCAACTCGCTTTACCTGCTCCAAATAGAAGAGGTAGAAAAGAAACATTGGATGTAGAGGTTTTCAAAAAACAGGAGAGCCATCAAGCGGAAGGCCGGATTGAAAATGATGATGTATTGATAACGTTAAAAGAAGCAGTCAATCTGAGTTCTGGGGATCATCTGTTGGTGCATGTTCGTGTCTAATTAGACATTTCCTTCAATTACCATACGTTTTCTCGTATGCCTTTTTTAAATGTTCATCCAATTCACACAACTTGATATATCCTTCATCATGTTTGTCTGGATATTCTGTATTATCGTTCAGTACAATATTTAAGGCGTCAAGGAGGCAATCCAAATCCCACCTGTAAAATGAAATGGGTTTCCTACCTTTGTATTTGTCTATTCTTCTATCCAATCCAAAAGAATCACCCATTAGGCAAGTATGCTTTTGGAGTTCTTCCAATTGGATTCCGGATATTTTGCATTTTATCGGGATATCCTTCTTTCCAGGTTTCATGTTATTCCTCTATGTGGCAAATGCCTGAAATCAGAGGTGCAGTTTACTGCATCCACTGGATACTCTACCTTACGGCTTATTCTTTTAACATTTCAGCAAGCTGCATATCATTGCGAAGCAATTGATTTACTACCGTCGATAAATTTTGATCTTTTTTACATGCAATTTCCTGGACAAAAGCCAGGACTTCCTCTTCAAGATAAATCGGTAAGTTTAATTTAACATCGGCCTGATAAAACTTACCTCTTTCTCCTTTTGAAAAATCATATTCATCTCGCATTGTTCACTCTCCGTACTGTTTGCTTTCTTGTTTAGTTGTCTTACGACTTGAAAAAATACGAATGGTTGCTGATTCTTTGATTTCTTTCCGAAACGTATGACAGACCACCAGCAATCTTCCTTTGCTGGAAATACCTAGTGTTATCCATCTATCCTCAACATAGCTGTGATCTTGATCATAAATAGACAAGGCCATATGGTCACGAAAAACAGTGGCTGCTTCTTCAAAATTGACTCCATGCTTGTTTTGGTTAGATCGTGCCTTGTTAGGATCCCAGTCAAAATTATAGTCCATATTTCAATCTTTTATTATGCTATATGTAGTGTGTGCATTTTTTTTAAGAGCATGATTTACCCTATCAATATTCCGGCCATTCTTCGATCTCCACTGAAAACTTTCTTCCGCATATTTTGTTCATAATCAGGATCGAGTTTCGCGCATTGTTGAGCCAAATGATTCGTTTCAGGACGATGCAGTTTTTTCTGCGAGAGCCTCCTGAATGGCCTTACTGCGGCTTGGGTATACTTTGGATTGAACCATGAAATCCAATTGGTTTAACAGTTCATCGTCGAGTGTGATTTCAATTTTCGAAGCAGCCATTTCGGTCACCAATTAGAGGGCTCGTGTTTGGCGTTCTAACGCTTCTTTGGTCAATAATAATTCCCACATCGCAAGAGTATCAAACCTGGTCCTTCAGCATGCGCCAAAGCCAAAAGCCAAGGATAGTCCAAGTCAGCAGTAAGACTACTCGCTGCTCATTTCGAGCGTGCTCCAAAATCGCTTCATCTGGAGAGAGATTCAATCCTGCTCCAAGAGCATGAACTCGAAACAGAAGCTCTTGCAGCAATGTTACATAGTGCCACTTTCGTTAAAGTCTCTATACAGCGAATTACGCCGTCAGGTGGATGGATTTCATGGTTCAGAAGAGATTACGTAAGAGGTTAATTGCGATCTTTCAAAGATCGCAGGCCGTAGCCGCTACCAACGCCTCCACCAAAGATCACGAGCAATTTTAGTATCTCGTTCAATGTTTCTTGTTCGTTGGCAAAGAAAACAAGGATAAAAATAAGGACGGCTACGCCAATTGTCACATATGCAAGTTTGAACCATCTGTTGGTACTGTAATACTTATACTGGTTTTGGTCATCTTGCTGTGAATAATCAAGGAATTTATCTATGTGTCCCTCTGTGAACTTCTCGAAAAGAGGGTGTAGCATCGGACCAGAGCTTCCCGAAAACATCTGCATCATAGACATTTCAAATTTACGACGAACTGGCTTGGGCATATCCTTCACAAGTTCAGCAACTTCTTTCACTCGTGCTTCTGCATTAGAATTCTGCTCGGTGATATCTTCGTCGTCAGATTGAGTCGCAGACACATTTCGTTCATCGTTGTTATCCCGCATGGCTTTCACTTCTTTTTCTGTCATTCGAACAGCATGCTCCCCATTAGATATTTTGTTAAGCGACGGTCGAATTCTTCAGATTTTTTGTAAAGACGCTCTTCTAGGCGTTTTTCTATGTAAAAAGAGAGTAAACACTCCAAAAGAAGCGTGAATGTCTCGTTGCCAATCCGCTTTTGAGAATGCGCTTCACAGAGATAATTTGCCAGAGACTTTATATCTTGGCGATCCTGGTTACCAAAAGATTGTCTCCAAATCTCCCTGAAATCGAACTCAGCTCTTTTCAATGTGGTTGATGAACTCATAACCTTTTTCTCTCAGTTCCAATCCGTGGAATAACTTTTGAACTATTATGGCCCGTCTCCATTAAACTTTAGCACATGAATTGTTTCTCAGCAATACCAGGGGAGAAAGAAGAGAATGAAGGATGTTGAAAAGACATTTATGGCAACGTATTCCAAATTGGTCGGGTTTTAGGGTATCCACTCAATCATTTTGTTCCGTATCTTTTTTTCATTTTCTATAAAATCATGAATTAAAAAAGTGATAAAACTTCCAGAAACAAGAACATTTGTATCCAAGACAATTTTCATCTTTTACGCTTAGATCGAACCGATTTTATTTCATCATCAATTTCATCCAAGGTAGTTTTATTAGTCCCTTTGCTTTCAGATTGGTACTGAATGGAGTTTACCGCCTGTATTGCCCGCGCCAGCAATTACTAATGGATTACCATCTCCATTTAA
>CAZXSQ010000010.1:0-1927 GCA_964643335.1 uncultured bacterium | reverse complement strand
CCTGACGAAATGCTGATAAGACTTGTTCAAGGTTATTTTCGTTTATCGATGAAAGAATTGCTATAGGCTTGCCATTGCTGGTAATGACCATATCCTTATGATCTGGAAGTTCTTTCCAAACTTGCGATGATTTCGTTTTAATATCTCTGACACTTAAGAATTTCATAATTTTACTCCAAATGAACTACCTGTGGGACCAAAAAGTTCGGATTGAACAACGATAAGACCACGAATGGACGTTTCCATTCATCTTTAATTATACAACAAAAGTTATTGAATTATGTCTTACTGTGATTGTTCCACATATTCAACCGGTCCAATTGTTTTGTAGGGACCGTAGATTATTCGAGGGTCGAAGCTGACAACTCCATAAACCATGAAACGGTAGGTGTGCTCAAACTGTGGGCCGCTCTTGAATATAGGATTTAATCCGGGTGCATCTTTTTTCCATATAAAATAATCCAAGTCTGCACTGTCTGTGCGCCCAAGAAAAGTAGGTGATGCCGAATCAACTTGAACATAGATGTGATAATCCTGGACGTTTTCTTCAGGCAAGTTCCAGCGAATAACAAGTTCTCGGTTTCCGGATGTATCCTCATCCTGTCCGTTACTCAAATCTTCATAGACGTCCTGATTATCCGTGACCACAACTTTGTTTATTGCTACCGGAGGCGTGGGACTTGGAGTCGGTGTGGAAGTTGGTGGAGACGTAGGAGTAAATGTTGGTGTATTGGATGGTGTTGGGGTTGGGGTGGCCATTAAAAAGTAGACGGAATTATTGGCGTCTATTCTTAAAACTTCGCCATTATCTTTTAGTCCGTATACAAAGAAATAATATGTCGTGTTGAATTGTGGCCCATCGGCAAATGAAGGGGCAATGAATCTCGAGTCTTCCCGCCATTCGTAATAAGGGGTAACACCACTATTTGTTTTAGCGAGGAATCTTGCATTTTCTTCACCTACCCCATTGACCTGAACATACAAATGATAGTTGACGATCCCGCCCTCGGGGAAGTTCCATCGAATCGCCAATGCTCTTTCTGATAAATAATCATAATCTACGCGAATGTTTTCGGTCGATTGTAAATCATCGGTGACGAGTAATGTATTGGGTGGGACGGACATCAGCACTGGTGTAAAGGTTGGTGTTGGAGTAAAAGTCGGTATTGGAGTATAAGTTGGTGTATGGGTTGGTGTCGAAGTATTCATTGGAGTTGCAGAGGGAGTAGGATCGCTGGTGTTAAGGAATAATACCGAGTCCGAAGTGGATGCAAATAAATTAGGTTTTCCAATTCGTATACCGTAAACAGAAAAACGATACCTGTTTCCAAATTCCGGTCCATTCTCAAATGGGGGGGACAAATAGGGGCTGCCTTCTCTCCACTCGTAATGGAATATTCTGCCAGTTTCTGTACGAGCAAGAAAAACAGAATCATTGCCGTTTACACTGACATAAATGTGAAAGTCTGAAAATCTATCATTTTCAAAGTTCCACCGAATCGCCAATGATTTATTGGTGGGAATATCAGCATCAAATGACCCGATCAGATTCATCGATGAATTTAAATCATCTGTAACGACAATAGAATTTACGGGTACAGGTAATGGAACCGCGGTAGGCGTTGGGGTTGACACCTCATTGCTTATGAAAAGAACGGAGTCATCGGTTATGGCAGAGACTCTGGGGGAGTCGAGTTTCACTCCATAGACAATGAAACGATAGGACTTACCGAATTGGGGGCCATCTGCAAACGAGGGAGAAATGAAGATTGAATCCTCTCTCCATTCGTACCACTGGAATTCACCTGTTGAAGTTCGTCCGAGATATTCTGGATCTTCATCTCCAACTTGAACATAAATGTGAAAATCAACAAAGACCTCTTCTTCAAAATTCCATCTGATAACCAGTGATCTATTGGTTTGTGGA
>CAZXSQ010000009.1:15493-31853 GCA_964643335.1 uncultured bacterium | reverse complement strand
CAATGCATATGTCATGGAGTATGTCGAACCCAATCCATGGGCTTTCGCCCGCCCCGCCTCCCTCACACGATACATGATTGACGGACTGGATGATTTCGGTTTGCTTTTAGATGATTTCAGCAGCCGGTTGAACCGCCTGCAAGAAATTCTTCTTTCATTAAAAACCAGCGCTGAGAAAGAACTGATCAACCTGCCGCTTTCCCTCGATGAAAAAAGACTGATACGCACCATCGGCCAGGAACTCGCAGAACTGACCATTTTCGAAACAGAAGGCGATAGAATCGGTGACAATCTCGAAGATGACATGGCCGTTATCGCTGATGTGCACACCGATATTACTCGCGGTTTTCAAGTACTTGAGGAGGCCGCCGGCCATCCCTTGAACTTATATGTGATAGTTGAACAGAACGATCAATTGTCCGTCGCAATCGGTTCTGCTTTTTCTTATTACGAATTTGTTTCGGATGAACGCCTCACCGATGAGAGGTGGCGCGACATGCTGGACAGTGGTTCGCAACCGGAACTCCCCGGATGGATGAACAGCTTCATGGAAAAAACCGGGAATTTCAATACAGGACAGCCAAGAAATGAAACGTTCAATAAAACTTCAACACGTGGAAGCATGACGCTACCGCAGAATCCTGTCGAACCGAGGCATGGCGAAACTGTAACATTGAATATTTCATTAAGCGAAGTGTTGTCTTCCGAGTTGTATTTACAAATATCAAGAGGAAATTTCCAAGAAAACGTTTCTCTCCAGCCTAACCAAAACACGTCAGATCCAAATGATTACCAGGTCACGTTAGATACTCACAACTGGCCGCGGGATAGTGTAACCTTAACAGTTTATAGCCCCAATAATTTATCTGTTTATTATGTGGATAAATTAAATTTTGCGAGTGAAAGCGCCATAAAGCATTGGGAATTAATGTAATAATCAAGGTTAAATTAAACTTATTTCATTTTTTGAGCTTGTTCGAACAATGTCCAAGTATCGACACTGGTCGGCGGAGCGCCGATATGTTCGATCACATTCAAGAATTCATCTTGATCATGCGCCATAATAATGCTGGCGTCTCTGCCTTCCCGGTGACAAACTGCGCAAGACTCGATGCCATCAGAAGTTGTATTCAACTGAGCATGAGCGATAACTTCGCGCATGTCATGGCATGACGTACACGCGGCGGTTGTCGGTGGAATGTGCACCAAATTCATTTCTTTATCAAAGAAATCAATGGGTTCAACAACTTCTGACAGTGGGAGAGCCGGCACTTCCTCAACATGACAGATACTGCATTCTTTGCGCTTGCCTGGGAATAGAACTTCGTTATAGTCATGCGGTCTGTTTCCATAACCATAGACAGTATAATCTTGATGCAACTCCTCACCGGTGTGAATCTTATGGATCATATAGCTGAAGCTGACCGATTCACCACCTTGAACACCTTCGGGCCTCCGTCTGATATCATCCACCTTTGGATTGTGGCAAACCACACAGTAATCAATTTGATTGCGAAGCGAACCGTGTAAGGAAAGTTTATCATGACAAACGTTGCATCTGTTTAGATTGACGATTTGCCTTCGCTGATTGACACTGTCTCCTGTAATGGCAACCTTAAATATAGGGTTGTCTGCCGCTTCTGTCACTTCAATTTCCTCTTCGCCTGGAATCACTATATTCACATTTCGCCGCGCTTCAATTGCAAATGCATAGGTTCCCTCAGCATCAGCTGGGATTGGGGCCGTAAACGTGTACACAAAAGCGTCATTTTCCAAGGTGGAGTTTTCTCCGGCGTCTTCACGAGTGAAACGGGTATATTCCTTAGTCGGGCCTCCAAAAGTGATAGCCACGGTACTCATATCAGCAAGATCAACCATCGAGCCGTCACCATTGGTGACACGATAACGGACTATCGGAGCCTGGTTCGGGGCGGCATTTTCGACGGCGAGGATTTCTGCGTTCAAACCTGGAAGTTGTTCAGATTTAAAGGGAACCGTATGTGCACCGGCGATTGAAATTCCGAATTCCGGTCCTTCTGAAATGTGGCACTGTGTGCAGGTTTCATCGCTTGTTTGTGGAATTCCCGGGCCGTGGCCTTCGCCGGTTTCGAAATTAACGCCGTCATGGCAGGCACCACAGACCAAACGGCTTGGGGCGTTTTTATAGACTTCACCATTTTCGCCGGCGTGGCAAATCGTACAATTCCGTATATCCATGGGAAACTCAACATGAGAATAGTCATGAACGCTCTGCCTGTAACCTACGATTTTATAGCTGCCTCCCGCTTCAACACTGGGCAAATTGGTTCCTCGGTGAATCTTGTGAATGATTACCCGCATATCCACCGTATTCCCTGTATCCGGATCAACAGTTTGGGGGGTATGGCATAAAACACAAAGCCCAATCTCCCGGCGTCCTCCGCCGTGGAATCCCATTCTGGTATGGCATTGATTGCATGCTTCTGTGGTGACTACTTTACGAAGCGTAGTCACTTCGCTGCCATCCGGAACAAAGTGGAACAATGGATTGGCGAAATATTCATCTTCGCCGATAGTCCTTGCGATTTGTGCACTGGCTGAATGCGTAGCCGTTCTGTCAAAATCCGCTGGTAGAGCCGTACCAAATACATATTGATAATGGCCTAACTCGATTTCGTTGAAGTTTCCGCCGCTATCATAGCTAACCTGTTCCGCAGAAGCTCCAGCGTTGGGTTCACCTTCAGGAACCGTCTGGGTTCTGGTGGTATAACTGAAATAGTGCATGCTTCCTTTCTCTGCATTAACGACTTCCAACCGGGCCAGTATAAATCCCCGAATGGAAACATCATCCAAAGAAAGAGGACGATCCATATCGTCCATGATTTTGAATGTGATCACCGGTTTGAGTTCATTGTTGATCCCGACATTGATAATTTCTGCTTTCAATCCCTCACTCCAACCTATAGGCTGGAATAATCCGGTCATGGCTATTAGGATAATGCAAAATACCATAAGTCTCGGCGCGCCCATACGATCCTCCTTAGTTATAATTTTCGTCATCAGCACTCGCTTATAGTAGCAAAATTTATACCCTCATCAAGAAAAGTTAATTTATAAGAATTGTTAAAATTAAATGAATAGAAGTCTAAGTTAGAGATTGGGAATATCACCTAAAAACAAGGTTAAATTGCTTAAGATATGAGAAAAAATTGAAGCAAAATTGTATAAAAAGTATATAAATAATAAATTTTATATAAATTATTCTAGGTAAATTGAGTGTATAAAATATACATAATTTGTATATATAATAAACATTTCACAGCCTTTAAAATAGCTCATCCGGTATTTGAATACTTTTGAGTGTTATATGAATTAATTAAAGAATGGAAAGTTTTTTCCTGGAAGATTATTTAAAAAAAGAAAAAAAGAATGGAAAGAAATAATCCCAAAGGGAATAAAGAAGACAGCCAGTGGGCAACGCCCCTGGAAATGGAGAAAAAAATACATTCGCCCTATTGAATGGGCATAAGAAAAAGAACAGGTAATACATATACAAATTGTTGGCACATCGTTTGGAAATTGAGCCGAAGTACCGTTTGGTTTTTGAAACACTCTGGTTGTGTTTTTACCTGGAATAGATTGTTACCAGGTTTGTTTAAAAAAAATATTTTTTACGTTGATGATAATGCTTTCTTTTGTGTTAAGTTTTGTGTTAAGAATGATTTTCGTGATATAATATAATTCAAGGTCTAGATTGAACAATATTATATGAAACTACCTAAAGATGCGATCATTTCTACTGATAAGATAAAAAAATACTTGCTATCACCAAGGAAGGTCAATGACAAATGTAAATGGCTAGCCCAGTCAGGATATACTCTTCTAAACTGGGAAACCTTGGAAAATGATCTTAGGAACAGATTTTAACATGTGAAGCCTTATTTGTGGAAAGTACAGCCTATGGTGATTTCTATGAAATAAAAAGAACCTTAAGTACTCCGAATGGTAAAAATCTTCCAGTTTGTACCATGTGGTTGACAGAAAAGGCAACAACTACTACAAAATTCATAACAATGTATCCTGATAAAAAGGTAGATAAGTGATGAAATATGAATTATTTAAAGAAGTTGTGCTGAGTAAAGACATTCCCGAAAAAAGATTAAAGAAAGGTGATGTTGCAACGATTGTAGACTACCATCCTGTTGCAGAAGGAGAGGATGGATATTCTTTAGAAGTGTTTAATGCTGTTGGTGATACGATCGCTGTGATAACTTTGGAGGAATCAGCAATTGAACCTTTGACAGAGGATGAAATCTTCAATGTCAGATCGTTAGTAAACGTATAAAAGATTAATCCAGTTGAGCTACTGCTTCAAGTATCAATTCTGCCATTTTTGAAATCTTCATTAATTTTACAACTCTTTTCGATACAATTCAAAATTCTTGACTGATATAATTTAGAAGGACATGCCATGCCAGGAGTTGTGAAGCACATCTCCACTGCTGATTAGGCCGTTTGACGGATTGTAAAGTTGGGTTTTGAAGCCTTCCGGTGTATTAGGGCCTATACTCCCGCCCCAAATATCTTCGTCAGTATCCGGACCGAGTCCATGGAGTATCCAATCCGTCATGACGTCGTCATTACCAAATGATGAGTAATCATAGTTTTCAGTGACACTCTGGTAACGGGGTTTGACTGTAGATTTTCGGAATGGATCATGTGGGATTGCAGAAATATAGGCTATAGGCGTGGTGAGTGGTCTGAGCTCGGTGTGGGGATTTCCACCTTTTTGTTTGAAATACGCGTGATTGTCTATGCGGTACATATGCAGCGCATCCCCCAGCGCTTTCATATCGCTTTCCATCCGTGCAATAGTAGCGCGCATGCGGGCATTCAAAAAATTCGGTACGGCAATCGCCGCTAAAATTCCGATTATGGCTACAACGATCAGTAATTCAATAAGCGTAAAGGCTTTTTTCGATCCCTGATAGATCATCATGGTTTTCCCTTGTCACTATAGGTTTCCACTATAATATCGCAGAAGGAATAATAGTTGTATATACAAATTGAAATTACGTTTAATATTTATGCTGAACGATGCAGGCGGGGACGCCTGCTTTACCCGCTTTTTACCTAATATTCACATATAACGAAAACTGGATTATTATGATTGATCATTTTATGACTAATTGAACTATTTACCGTGCCTTAAAATATATCAACTAAAGCATACAACTAAAGGATTTGAGTTTATGGCCGTTACAGCATGGGAACATTTATATCAAGAAGCTTATAAACGGGGGCAGGAACGTTTAGATCATATACCAGGCGTTGCTTGTGCATTTCATTCTGTTTTGGATGGGGTTCTACGAATCAATCCCGAAACAATTCGTCTTATATTGGATGAAAACGAAAGTTTAAAACAAGCGGCCCTTGAAGGATGCAAGGGGAATTTTCCGAATGAAATACACACTCCGGAGGATTTTATCCGCGGACTGTTTCACTCACTGGACAAAGGAGCGGCTCTGCAGTTGATGATACGCTCGGAGGATACATATCAGTGGGCTTTAAGGGCCTTTGGTACCGGTGATTTACGATTGGGGGGAACATCGGGCAATATGGGACGGGCTTTGGCTCCGTTAGGTATACCGGTGACCGTCTACGCGAATCCGTTGACAGTGGAGTTGGCCGATTTATTTGGGAATTACGATAATCTAAAAGTCATTTCCCGCCAGGATCATAATTACGTTCTGAAAAAACCGAAAGAAGCGGCTACTGAACATGGCGTTTTCGCAATTCACTGGATCCTGGAATACAGTTCGGATTTCGAATTGGATTTGGATGGTTATCGTGTCGCTCCTGGAAGAGCCAACCGTTACATTCCCGCTTGGAATCCACGTAATAACCAATTTAAAATGAGTGACATTTTCGCCGAAGGTTTTTTGTCCCTGATTGATTCATACAGCCATCTTCTCTTCTCCGGTTTCCATATTCTCTCGGAAAAGTATCCGGATAGCAGCACTTGTGAAGATGTGATCAAACCTATTGGACAATATCTTGACCAGGTGTGCCTTTCCTCATCGGAACTTAAAATTCACCTGGAGATGGCATCAATCGCATCACCTAAAGTCCGAGGCTCAATTTTACAGCATATCATCCCCAAAGTTCACAGCCTTGGACTTAATGAAACGGAACTCCCCTTACTGCTCGAAAGCATTGGAAAGCACGAAATGGCCGATTCGCTTTGGAAAAATCCAGCGATACATGAGTATGTCCATGGGCTCTACATTTTATTGTCTCACACGAAACTCCAAAGAATTCATTTTCATAACTTTGGGTATTATTTATGTCTTGAACAGCAGGAATGGTCTTCTCCGGAAAAATCAAGAGATGCATTGTTGTTTGCCGCTATCATGGCAGCGGCGAGAGCAAAAGACGGTCTGTTTTCCTCCCGCAAAGATATCGCCAAAGGCCTTACGATTCCTGTGTCTGATAAAGGATTGAATCATCTAAACCAACTTGGTGAGGAATTACAAGTGCCCGGTCTGGCGGAAGATGGAATAGGAAAATATAAAAACTTGAACCTGGCCGCTATCCCCGCCAAACTGGTCGAAAGTCCCTTATTTACCGTGGGCTTAGGTGATACGATATCTTCAGGAGCTTTCCTGACCGAATAGAGTTATAATGCAGGAATGTGGTGGGTTTCCCTTCGTTCAACGTCACCCTACATGGAAATATTGAAACAGTTCAAAAAGTTGAGTACAGGGTTGAATATGCCATGAAAATCACCAGTCATGCCGCCCCCTGGCTTCTGAATATTGCCAAAAATCTTGTAAAATCCGGAGCAGAAAATCCCGGTGTAACCAATTTTACCTGGCTGCAAACATGGAATGTTTCACTTCGGTGGGTGCAAGCGCCTACTTTTTGTGCAATGGCTTACTATGGCGAAGGAAATTTTGATGAAAACATGAAAATGCAAATCATCGATGCTTTTTCCAGAAGTTGTAAAAAGAAATTGGTCACTATAGCCAACGAAACTTCCGTATCCGGAATTTGCTTTTTTGGTGGAGCTCCCTTAAATGTCGATTTGGCCACACTCGATATTGAGGCCATGAAAATCGACAGGAGACTGCTAACTTAAGATAATCCTTCTTTGGCTTTCTCAATCGATTTATCCAGATTAGGCATATCCGGCATCCAGCGTTTCGCGTCCATAAAATGCTCTAAGGCGCTTTCATACTTATTCTGGTTGAGATCCATCCAACCGAGTTGAAAGTGTGCATCCGAAAGTTTGGGATTCTCTTGAATGAGGGCTTCCAAAATTTCCCTGGCTCTTTCTGTATCACCTTTTTCAATTAATACTTTGGCCAAATGAAGATGTATATGCAAATTTTTTTGTGATCTTTTCAGTGCTTCTCTCATATAATGGGCGGCCTTGTCCATCTGGGAAGTTTTTACATAAACCAATCCCAGGTTGAAATAGGACGTTGGATTTTCCGAATCACTTTCAATTATTTCCATAAACAAGCGGGCGGCTTTGTCGTAATTGCCTTTCATTAATTCACCGAGCCCCATATCATTTTTGATATAGACCTCGACCTTATCCTTCGGATCGGGTAAAGGTTCATCCGGAGCAATCTGTCCTGGTTCACTTGCCGGAGCAGTATAGCCTAAAGAAGAAAGGATTTCAGTCCGTTCTGTCGAATATTGCTGATTGCCCATAAGAATAACTGAGCGGGATAATTCAACCAGTTTGTCTTCCAAGACATCGTTCATAGAACGGTATTTCTCCGTGGAAGCTTTGATTAAATTTCTTTTCTCCCCCCGATCTTCTTCTATGTTGTACAGTTCGGGTTTTGGTGCATGAATATATTTCCAGGATGTGCTGCGCAATGCATATGTGGGGCTCCAATTGTAAGTCAACGGATATTGTGTTTCGAGACAGATAAAGCGCTCTTGTTTTTTCTTATTCCCCATGATCCATGGAGCTAAACTGATCCCGTTTGTTTCAATAATTCCCAGTTCACATAGATCGATCAACGTGGGTGTTACATCTTCCAACGATATGTTTTGATCGATTTGTATTCCTTTTTTGGGTTTCTTTGTTTTGGGTAGTTTGACGATAAACGGAACATGAACAGCCTCTTCGTATAAAAACAGCCCATGAGTCACTTCCTCATGATCGCCAAGACCCTCCCCATGGTCACCGATAAGAATCAACAATAGATCATCATAAAGTCCATTTTCTTTTAGAAAATCGATCAACTTTCCGATTTGTTCATCCGTAAAGGCGATTTCACCGCCATATAAATCGTTCGAGTAGATTTCATCATAAGGAGAAGGGGGTTGGTATAATTTATGAGGGTCGTAATAATGGACAAAAGAGAAAAAAGGCTTTTTCTTCTTGGAATCAAGGTACTGTTTTAACCAAGCCATCGTTTTGTTGGTGACTTTATCCGCTTTTCGCTCAACCAATGGCTGCACAGCACGGTATTCGGAAATGCTGAATTCATCCAGGAAAGTATCGAATCCCTGGTTGATGCCCGTGCGGCGGGACAGCAGTATCGAACCGATTACTCCCATCGTTGTGTAACCGGATTCACGAAACAATTCCGGCAGCGTCACGACGGCGTCGCTTAAAATGCCGTTGAAATTATCCCTGACGTTATGCTGGATGGGATGTAAACCGGACAGCAGTGACGAATGGGCCGGCAGGGTTAACGGTACCGGTGTTACCGCATTCGTGAAAAGAATGCCGTCCTCTGCCAGACAGGAAATATGAGGTGTTTTAATCAATTGATTTCCATAGGCCTCTAAATAATCCGCCCGGCAAGTGTCGACGCTGATCAGCATGACATTTTTACCTTTAAACGGAGCAGAAGCAGTTTTCTCTTTTTTGCTGCAGCCGATTGACAAAATAATGATGAATAGGAGCAAACTGGGGATCACTAAAAATCGATGTTTCATTTTAATTGTTTTTTTAACCTGACTAAATATAATTTAATGACTAATGAGCAATCATTGTATATTGTACATAATAGGATTTATCTCAAGGATTTTGATTTGTCCATTTTTATGAGAAAACAATCTCACTAGAAATTATACCTGGTAAATCCGTTTTCGTTGACTGGAATAGTGGGAATATTTACGGTACAGCGCAGGCGAGGAAGTCAAACAGCCGGGTAGAACAAACGTCCCCGCTTGTGCCGTTAATACGCAAAGAACGCAGACGAGGACGTCTGTTCTACCCAGAAGGAATGAAAGGAAATCTAACCAAATGAAGTTGTTCCGTTACCGTTTCACGCCTTTGATAGCCGTTTTCTGGATAATCTCGCTCTGGATGTTGCAGCAGAATGTAAGCAGCCGGTCTTTCCTCACCAAAGATGCACAAATAGACATCAACGATGGAGCTTTGATTATGCGGCAGGATTATCTGGGATTCTATCTCGGCGGTGGAAAGATTGGTCACTCCGAGTTTATTTTGAAAGAAGACAATGAAGAGAGTCTCAGTAAACTCCCGGGGAAATTTTATCTCTTCAGTTCCGAGATGAATTTGAAAATCCAGGCGATGGGCATGGTGATCGAGGTAAAAACCCGGCAGTTAGGTGAGGTGAATGAAGATTTATCCATGCGTTCATTCCAATTCGATTTTAAAGCAAGTGGTCAGGAACTTTATGTTCTTGGTGTAGTAGATGATGAGGGCCTTCACGTGACCACCAAATCGGAGGGAAGCCAAAATAAACGAACCATCAAGGTTCCTGATAAAATCTATAATCCGGATGTCATTCATCTCCTTCTTGCACGGGAAGGTTTGGAGATTGGTAAAACGTATGTTTACCCTATTTATGATCCATTGAATATGGCTCTCGGCAACATCAATGCAAAAGTCGAAGATAAGGAAACCATCACCCTCCCCAATGGTAAAAAAGCGGATACTTTTCGAATCGATATGAATTTCAAAGGAGTCCATACCACTTCCTGGATCAATAAAGACGGCGATCTTTATAAGGAAATCAGCCAGATAGCGGGGATTGAATTTGTGGCCTTACGGGAAACCCAAGAACAAGCTGAAGATTTGACTTATACTTCTGAAGGCGTCACAAAAGACAAATCGGCCAAAACCCTCGATCTGGTCTACGCTTCTAAAATCACTCCAGAAACGCAGATTCCCAATCCTAAAGCGGTCAGCGAGCTCAAAGTGAAATTAGTCGGGGCAACACTGGATGATGTTGTGATTGATGACTATTTTCAATTTTTGGTTGAAGAAGGCGATGACGAACTGATTCTCCACATGAAACAACGGGACTACCCCACCCTGATCGCCAGTCTACCGGAAGGGAAGCCTCCTTTCGAAAAAAAGGAAGACGTAGATGATTCATATCTTGAATCCGATGCGTTGATTCAGAGCGATCATCCCAGAATTCGAGAAAAAGCACTTGAGATTACCAAGGGAGTTCAAAATCGTTGGGAAGCCTGTCAGCTCATTGGAGAATGGTTGATGGGAAACATTTCTCCCATCAATCGCATTACGATTCCCTCCGCCCTGGAGGTACTTAAAAAAATGGAGGGGGATTGCAATGAATACTCGACTCTATTTGCCGCCATGGCCAGGTCTATCGGTATTCCTGCCAAGATCGTCGCAGGTCTCGTTTATATGGATGACGGCTTCTATTACCACGCCTGGAATGAAGTCTATCTGGACGGAAAATGGATACCCATCGATTCAACACTTGATCGTATCCAAATGGATGCTGCCCACATCAAACTGGCAGAAGGATCGCTTGACGCCATGTCCAATATAGTGAGATTGGTCGGCAATTTGGATATTGAGATAATTTCGTTTGATGAAGGTTAAGAGAAAAATCAGGATTGCAGCGTCGTGGTGTAGTCGATCATTTTTCTAAGCCGGTTTTCTACTCTTTGTGTACCAAGCATATCGATGACGTCGAAGATGGGAGGACTGACCTGTGTGCCGGTCAATGCCAGCCGTACAGCCTGAGCCATTGCTTTCATTTTCAGTCCACGAAGCTCCAGGATGCGTTTGAATTCCGTTTCCCAATCCTCATGTGAGAGTTGTTGATCGTGAATATGTCCAGCGGCAAAGTCAGCGAGGTCTCGCACCCCTTCGATGACCTCCGGCTTCATTAATTTCCTGCTCTCTTTTTCTGGATAGCTCATTTTATCCATGAATAAAAAAGCCACTTTTTCATACATTTCATCGAGGGTCTTCGCTCGTACCTGGGTGCTTTCTACCACTTTCCTGAATAAACTCTGGTTCTCCGGGTCGGTACAATAAGATTTCGGTAAGTAACCGCGATATTCGACATAATCGACAAACCGGCGAGTCAAATCTTCTGGGGCTAACGCCCGTATATGCTCTCCGTTCAACCAAAGCAGTTTCTGAGGATCGAAAACCGCGGGTGACTTATTGATGTTTTCAAGCGAAAACAAGCGTATTAAATCCTCTTTTGTAAAAAATTCCTGGTCACCATACCCCCAGCCCAGCCGTGCCAAATAATTCATCAGTGCTTCTGGCAGGTAGCCCTGTTCACGATACTCAAGAACACCCGTGGCTCCATGCCGTTTGGATAATCGCGATCGGTCCTGGCCGAGAATCTGAGGTAGATGGGCAAATTCGGGTATAGGATAACCCAGCAGCTGATAAATAATGACCTGGCGTGCCGTATTTCTTAAATGATCGTCACCACGAATGACGTGGCTTATTTCCATATCGGTGTCGTCCACAACTACGGCGAAGTTGTAAGTTGGGCTGTTGTCTGTACGCAGAATCACGAGATCATCAATTTCTTCATTTTGAATCACCACTTCACCCCGAACAGGGTCGCTGATAGTTGTCATGCCTTCATGCGGAGTTTTTAGACGGAGGCAAAAAGGCGTGCCGTCATCTGGGTAGTTTTTATCCCGGCAGCGCCCGTCGTACATTGGATTTATCCCGGCTGCGATTTGTTTTTGACGGCGTTCTTCCAATTCTTTCTGTGTGCAGCGGCAACGATAGGCTTTGCCTTCTGCAAGCAGCCGGTTCGCTTCCTGTTGATGGTGTTGAATGCGCTTACTTTGATAAACCGGGCTTTCATCCCACTCCAGCCCCATCCAGTGTAGACTATCCAAAATAGCCTCTTCAAATTCTTTTTTTGAACGTTCTTTATCTGTATCCTCTATTCTCAGCAGAAACGTCCCACCCATATGGCGCGCAAAAAGAAAATTGTATAAAGCCGTTCGAAAGTTCCCTACATGAGGATAGCCTGTCGGGCTTGGGGCAAAGCGTACTCGGCACATACTTTTAGAAATGAGGGTATATGAATTCTCCATGATAACCATAAATTATATATATTTATTCAAAATAAATCACTGTTAATTACTTACCTGGCAATTATTTGTTTATTTCTTCCCTGAAAATATTAAAAACTAGTTGAGATGAACGGTTCATTTCAGATAGAAATTGGTCATATTCAAAATAACCTTTTTCATTCAACATTTCCATCAGGTGCAATATCGCAGCATGTTGATTTTTCCCCATTCGTTCGAGATAACTGAGAGGTCTGCTTTCAGTTTTTGCATCGGCAACGGCTTTTTCGAAAGAATGAATGGCATCGTTTGTATTTTCGAAACGATCAAATAATTCAAGTACTTTTCCGATACTTAAAAAACGTTTAACCACGCTGCGGGGACGCAGCAGTTTGATCGCTCCACCGCTGGCAAGTGCCTCACGATTCAATCGCAACAAGGTGATGATGGCATGACTATCGACAAACCGGATTTCCTCCATATCCAAAATGAAGCGGCTAAAACCCTGTATAAACAGATTATCGAGATAGTCACTCAATTTCTGGACGTCCGGTTTGCCAAGATCACCTTGAAGTCTCAGCAATATAACAGAGTCGTAATCTTCACGATTGATAATCATTTCATAGTCAACTTCTTAATAATAATTGAAAACACATCTTCTATGCAAGAAAAGTGAATTTTAGCAAGAGGACATCAATAACTAGAGGTATAAACTTCAAAAACTGAAGGATATGGTATCCATTGAATCAAGCGTTTCCTGGATAATACGCGCATACTGTTCACAAAGTTCCTTCATGCCCGAGAAATAGGGTTGATAACGTTTGATGGTTTTATGGGCTTTTTGGATAATTGTTTCATGCTCCAAAGAACGCGTTTCCTGTTTGAGAAACGGAGTCAGGACACAGTCGGCAGCTTCATCAAGTACAACATAGACTTTTTGATCCTGCACCAGTTCTCGATGTGTTATATTGATTCTGTCCAAAAGTTCTTGAATTGCGTGGACATCCGGTGTCGGATTTTCACTGCATATTTTTAAATCGTTGACCAGTTGAAGTCCGTCTTCCGCCTTTTCCTTCCCTAAGTTTAATATGCTTAAACTTTCATTTAATACAGAGACTCCTTCTTCTATATACGCGCCAAAAAAGAATCCAACGGACATCTGCAGAGTACTGCTTACCATGGCATCGCGTTGGCAAAATTCTTGAAGGCTGTCGGATAATTTCCGGATTTCAGCCCCTTCGATCTTGGCGCCGCCTTCGGTGGAATTTATGACTCTTGCTCCCGTACGCTTGATCTCTTCTTCCATAGAACGGCGGTAAGCAAACCAGAATTTATTAGTGGCAACTTGTCCGCCAAGATTCCCGTCGACCATAATCGGATCGAATTCCTCGGTTTCCTGCTTTTCGCCGATCAGTTCAACGATCATCTTGCCGGGATTATTTGATAAAGTAATGCGGCGTTGGAGAGCGGTTTCCGAAGCATGGGTGGTTCCACCCTCGGGGGGAAAAGAAAAGTCCATCCCCACCAGGATAATCGGATCGCATCCCATATAACGTGCCAGATTGAAACAGGTCTGTCCCACATTGGTGCCTGTCGCCATATAAGAAGGATCGCCCAGCGCGTCTTTCAAGGTCATCATGAATTTCGACCCGGGTAAAGGTAAAGACACTTTTGTTCCAAAAAGCCGGCGTGGAATCTCATGATAGACGCTGGGAGAAAACATAAGAATCGTCTCATCCAAACCATCGATCCCTTCAAAATGCCGGTTATTCAGATAGGTAGGATCGGATGTCACCACCATATGCGGATTGATTCCATTTTTTTTGAGTTTTTGAAAAACCGTATCGGCCGCGATAATCACTCCCTTGTCGTCCACATGAGTTAGACGATTCATGTTCCAGTCTAACGAGGGACCGGCTCCGACTATGATGGCAGGAGTGTTGGTCAATAAAGATCCCAAGGCAGAGGCAGTGGGATTGTTCAATACCAAGGGTATATTTCGAATGATATTTTCTTGAATAAGTCCACCCAGCTGGACTTTGGTTCGCAAGAGAATTTCTCCGCTTTGCAGACTTTCGTCGATTATCGTTCGGACTTCCTGATAAAAAGTTGGATTCAACTCGCATGAGGCCGGATGTTCGACGATATCGAGTCCGTCCAACGTGAAAGTTGTCAGGAAACGATTCATGAAACTACGAATTTCGGAAGGGTGCGGCGGTATCCAAAAAAAAGTGGTTTTGGTACGAAGAAAAGGGCTTAAATCGACAGATGAAAAGGCCGCGTGAACGATATCCAGGTTCGGCTCGATAATGACAAGGTTTCGCAAAGTCTGCTGGTATTTATAAACCAATTGGTAAACATGATGCATCAATCCACAGCCGAACACCATTAAATTATAGACAGAAGTTAAGTTGGTTTCCGACACCCACCGCTGGGCTTCACGCATTGGATCACGGCTGCTATGCAGAAGGTGTGTGCGTCCTTCGTGATGAAAACGTAGAGAAAGTTGGTGTGCTGGGGTTTTTAAAATCTCTACATTGCCGGAGGGATTGTGATTCCGTATACGATCAGCTAAATCTGGATCATATTCCGACAGCATTTTGAGATTTTGTTCAAAGAAATTTTGCATGACACTCATTCGAGCTGAAGTGGAGTTTCAATCTATCGTATTCTTTTAATCCTGCCCGTCAATCGTTTGATTAAGGATCGGGAATGATCAATGGAATTTTTTATGTGCTTTTTTTCTTTTTGGACGGTTTTTGAGCGGGAGTGGACTCGGTCTCGGCTTTAGTGCCCGGCTTTTGTTCCTGTATCAAACGAGTTAGTTCGGCATAAAACTCTTTCATGTCTTTGAAATCACGATACACCGATGCGAATCGCACATAAGCCACCTGATCCAGGCCGGTGAGTTCCCGTAATACATCTTCACCGATGACGGTGCTGTACACTTCCCGTTCGTTTCGATTGACCAGTCTCCGCTCAATAGACGAGGTAATTTCCTCTATTTGTTCTTCTGCCACCGGTCTCTTCCGGCATGCGATACGGATACTTTTTGCGACCTTGGTCCGGTCGAAGGGTTCACGCCTGGCATCCCGTTTGATAACCAGTAAAGGAAGGTCTTCTACACGCTCATAGGTAGAAAAACGCTTTTGGCAAATCAAACATTCCCGCCGTCGGCGGACAATGGCCCCCTCTGACATCGAGCGGGAATCCACCACCCGATCATTGTCTTCACCACAATATGGACATTTCATAATCCATTACCCCAATATAGAGAAAAACATCATAAACAAATTCAAGCATTGACACGTTCTTGTTCCCGCCATGTGGGATAGAGCGGAAAAGCCTCGACCATTTCCAAAACGCGCTGCTTCACCGATTCAATCACCTTTTCATCCAATTTGGATTCCAGAATATCCGCAATCCAATTAGCAATTTGCGCTATTTCCTCAGTCTCCATCCCGCGGCTGCTCAGCGCCGGTGTTCCAAGCCGGATACCGCTGGTTACAAAAGGTTTTTCTTTATCGAATGGAATCATATTTTTATTGGCGGTGATATAGGCCCGATCCAAAGCCTTCTCGGCATCTTTACCGGTCAGTCCGTTTTTACTTACATCGATCAGAAGCAGATGGGTATCGGTGCCGTCCGCAATCATGCGGATACCTCTTTTTCTGAATATTCTCTCCATTTCTTTGGCGTTTTCAAGAATCTTCCGCTGGTAATCGATGAACTCCGGTTTCAATGCTTCCTTGAAAGCCACGGCTTTGGCGGCAATGACATGCATCAGAGGCCCACCCTGATGTCCTGGAAACATCTGTTTGTTGACCGATTTTTTATAATCTTCTTTGCATAAAATCAATCCGCCTCTCGGTCCTCTCAGCGTCTTATGCGTTGTCGAGGTGACAATGTCCATATAAGGAACCGGATCGGGATGCAGTCCCGCTGCGATTAGTCCGGCAATGTGGGCAATATCCGCCAATGCTTTGGCGCCGGCGCTGTGAATAATCTTACCCAGCGCTTCAAAGTCCAGTGATCGGGGATAGGCGGACGCTCCCAAGATGACCAATTCCGGCCG
>CAZXSQ010000009.1:15101-15483 GCA_964643335.1 uncultured bacterium | reverse complement strand
GGAGATCCTTGAGGTCTTGAGGGCGATCCCGGAGGAATTCATCCAAATCGATCTGATGCGTTTCTTTGTTCACTCCATAGGAATGTATTTCATATAAATTTCCGGAAAAATTGACAGGGCTGCCGTGTGTAAGATGCCCGCCTTGAGAAAGGTCCAATCCCATGACTTTTGCGCCGGGATTGACCAGGGCATTGTAAGCGGCCATGTTGGCTTGTGAACCGGAATGAGGTTGTACGTTTGCATGTTCTGCCTTGAATAATTCTTTAGCACGATCTATCGCCAGGCGCTCAGCTATATCGACATACTCACATCCTCCGTAATATCGTCTTCCCGGATATCCCTCGGCATATTTGTTTGTTAAGGGAGTTCCCATAGCCTCTAA
>CAZXSQ010000009.1:3278-15091 GCA_964643335.1 uncultured bacterium | reverse complement strand
CCCGGCGGCTTCCAAGACTGCGGGACTCACAAAATTTTCGGACGCAATCAGTTCTAATTTTTCATGTTGACGATTGACTTCCAACAAAATTGCGTCATAGATCTCCGGATCAACATTTCGAACATTATCCAACACGTGATTTCTCCTTTATAACGATTTGCTACACAATTGACATTTTGTCGAGTGACAAGGGAACAACAATTAAATTATACATACCATTTATGCATTTCTATACCTGAATGAGAGGTCGATTCAACAATCAACAACAGGTGGAGCGTTCATAGTCGGATATCTTATTGATTCTCCGTTGATATCTTCCCCCGAGGTAATCCGTATTCAGCCAGATGTTCATAATTTTCTCAATTTCCTCACGGGTCATGAAATCCGCTCCAATGGCCAGAACATTGGCATTGTTATGGGAACGGGACAATTTGGCATGTTCCTCATTTACCGTTAAAACCGCCCGGATTCCAGGAACCTTATTAGCCGACGATGCCATGCCGTGACCCGTTGCGCAAACCAGTATGGCTCTGTCCGCTTTTCCCGACGCCACCAGTTCCGAGGCCTTGAATGCATAATCCGGGTGATCGCATGATTGTTCCGAATTGGTACCGCAGTCGATCACTTCGATCCCGTCTGAAATCAACACTCGTTTCAAATATTCTTTGATACGATACCCTCGGTGATCAGCCCCCATGGCTATTATCAATTGTTTATTGAAAAAGCGCTCTTTCACTGAATCCCACTCCTCAATCAGACTCAGAATTGCTGCATCAATTAATTCTGTGATTTCATCAAAAAGTGTTTGATCCCCTCCAACCGGATCGGGAATTTCTTTGGACATCTGTGGAGGCAGCCAGGTCCCTAACAAGCGGATTTTATCCGAACACACCGGAAATTCCCCTTCGATGAATTCCCGGTGTGCTTCTTCCATAACCAGTACCAAATCGGCACTTTCGCATAATTTAGGGGATAAAACGCGTGACCGGAATCCTTCGAGTGAAGCTCCGTGTTTTTTGACGGCTTTGACAGACCCAATCGATGCCGGCATACCACTGACAGCGGATGTACCAGCGGAAAGAACTTCAACGTCGGTATCCAGGTTATTTTCTTTAAGACGCTTTCGAAGCAGAACTTCTGCTATGGGACTACGGCAGCTGTTGCCAGTACACACTATTAAAATGCGATAAGGACTTTTCATTCTCTTCTTAATTTTTGAATCAGGTCAAAACAGGTCTTCTTTTATGATGCTCTGTTTTAAGTTGAAAGGAATAAGATAAATTCAGAAGCCTTTCCTCGCTCAAGGGAGGTCCTATTAATTGTAAACCAATCGGCAGGCCATCCGAACTGAATCCACCAGGAATGACTATACCAGGTATTCCAGATAAACTAAGCGGTGCGGTAAAGACATCCGTTAAATACATCTCTAGAGGATCGGCGGTCTTCTCTCCCGCTTTAAAAGGGGGTGAAGGAGTCGCCGGACATAAAACCGCATCGACTTTTTCAAACGCCTGCTCAAAATCTTGTTTGATTAAATTTCTTACCCGTTGGGCCCGTCTGTAATACGCTTCATAATATCCCGCACTTAAAACATATGTTCCCAGCATAATCCGCCGCTTTACTTCGGAACCAAAACCTTCGCTGCGGGTTTTACAATACATATCGACGATATTCTTCTGAGGTTCCTGGCAGCGGTAGCCATAGACTACCCCGTCGTATCGTGCCAGATTGCTTGATGCCTCCGCCGTACAGATCATGTAATAGGTGGCGATCGCATATTCGGTATGAGGCAGAGATATTTCAACACATGCCGCCCCGGCGTCTTCAAAAATCTGGGCGGACTCCTCAACGACGGTTTTGATTTCCGGATTCATTCCTTCAATAAAGTATTCTTTGGGAATCCCCAATTTCAAGCCTTTAATGTCACTCGTCAAACCAACGGCGTAATTGGGTACCGGCTGATTGATGGAAGTGGAATCCATTGAATCATGGCCTGAAATGATATTCAACAGTTCCGAAGCATCACGAGCATCCTTGGTGATTGGGCCGATTTGATCCAAGGATGAGGCAAAGGCAACAAGCCCGTATCGCGAAACCCGCCCATAAGTGGGTTTCATTCCGGTAACCGAACAAAAAGCCGAAGGCTGCCGTATGGAGCCTCCCGTGTCCGATCCGAGCGCCAAGATTGTTTCACCGGCACTAACAGCCGCCGCCGATCCTCCGCTTGACCCTCCCGGGACTCGTTGAGTATCCCAGGGATTGTTCGTCCGGCCAAAAGCGGAGTGTTCGGTGGAGGATCCCATGGCGAATTCGTCCATATTGGTCTTGCCAATTGGAACCAATCCCACTGTATCCAATTTCTGAACCACCGTGGCATCATATGGAGGGACAAAAAATTGAAGTATCTTGGATGAACAGGTGGTGGTAAAACCACTCAAACAAATATTGTCTTTCACTGCAATGGGTATCCCCGCCCACGGATGAAGTTTTTCCCCCTTGGCACGCCGTTCATCGATCTCGGCCGCCTTGGATTCAGCGTACTCGCGCATCACAATATGAAAAGCGTGAATTTTTTCTTCAGTCTGGTCAATCCGATTGAGGACAGAGTCTACCAATTCACGCGAAGATAATTCTTTTTTTTCAAATAATTCTGCAGCTTGCCACGCAGTCAACTCATAGGGTTCACTCATATCTTGTCTGCCTCAGGTCGCTTATTAATAAAAGGATATTTACACGGGTCTCAACCCATTTGTCAATGTTCATAAAAAACCAGTTTATTCAGTATTTAATTTTACCCCAATATTTGATTTCAGCACGTTGTATACGATTGGATTCGGCAAAATCATTGATCGAAAATTGGAAATTGGAACGGAAATGGGTTCATTTCTATCGAATTTATTATGAATTGGCCGAAAAAATAGAAAAAACTGACCGCTTCTATTGATTATTGTATAAAAAATACCGTATGATAAGATTTAGAATCTAAAATAGGATACCTTTTCTAAATAGATTTGTCTGGTAGGCCGAGACACCTGACGGGGTAGAAACTGACGGGTCTATTGGATGCAACTATGAGAATTGGTAAAATAAATTGACCCAGCGGGAGGATCAACATGATGAAAACAGCATCGGTAATTGTGTTATGTATTTTAATTGGGGGCCTTTTGATTATTGGGGGCTGTGCTACAAAGGCAAGCAAGCCCGGGCCGGTTGTAGCCCATCCGAAGTTTGAAAAATTGTGCTCGAACTGCCATACCCTTGATCGGGTACATCAGGCACATCAAGAACTCACCAGAGATCAAATGCGGACAATTGTTGACAGAATGGCTAAAAAACCCGAATCAGGGATTGATTTACACGATATCGACGATATTGTAGAAGAAATTTATTAAGAATTAAAAAAAATAATTTTTTAAGCTGGTGCCAATCGATAAAATTTACTTACATGTCCAGTTTTAATTAAAGACAATTCTTTTATAAGCCGGTGGAAATTATAAACTTCCACCGGTTTTATTTATGCTGATTTGCAATTATTTTTTTGTTCAGATTTTGCTGATTGTCCCAAGGCAAATGCCTTCATGTTCACGTCCTGAATTTTTTCAGGGAGATTGGAACGAATAGACTGATGCCAGCATTCTTCTTTGATATTTAAGTAGTTACTTAGCAGTCCCAGCAAAGCCACATTAAGGCTTTTGGGATTTTTTAATGCTTTGGTGTCAATCATAGAGGGTTCAATGAGAGTTCCTCCATAGCTCAGTTGATGTTGATTGATTTCAACCTGGTCACTGGCGATCACTACCAGATAATCCGCCTCTCCCTCGGGAACCATGGGACTGAGCACCTTTTCTCCGAAACGGACATCGCTGCAAACTGAGCCGCCACGCTGGCTCATTCCATGGATTTCGCTCTTTTTGATATCGTATCCGGCAAGAAACACGGCTTCGGATAAAATATCCGAGGCTTTCAAGACACCTTGTCCACCAAGTCCCGCGATGACTACATTGGTTACCTTGTCAATCATGGTTTCACACTTTCTCCATTACATGTTCACATTCGCATTTGGACGCCATACGTTCGTATTCACTTATTTTTCTCGCCGCCAAAACGCAAGGACGCCGCGTAATGACCACAGAAATTTCGTCTTTTTCCAATAATTCGGTTAAAGTTTTTTCCAGATTACCTTTTTCTTTCGTGGGATCGAAAACATGTACATTTTTTATACCGATGGCTTTGGCCAGTTCTTCATAACTCAGCTGGTTGGTTGGTGAATGTTCCAGTTTACGGCCTGTTCCGGGGTGTTCCTGCAAACCGGTCATCGCCGTGGTACCGTTATCGAGAATGATAACCACATGGCCTGTTTCCGGAGGATTGTAAATCATTTCAACCAGGCCGGTTATTCCGCTATGGACAAATGTGCTGTCACCAATCACGCTGACCACACGTTTGGCTTCCTTTCTAGGAAGCGCGTGCCGGAGACCGAGACCCACACCGACGCTCGCTCCCATGCAGACACAGGAGTCCATGGCTTCGAAAGGCGGAAGAACGCCAAGCGTATAACAACCGATATCGCCTGACACAATGCAATCTAATTTGTGCAATATATCGAAGACCCCTCTGTGAGGACATCCCGTACACAATTGCGGCGGTTTGCCGCTGGGAGGCTTCGGCTCTGGGGATAAATCTCCATTCAGGATACGGCGGACACGTCCCACGTTTAATTCGCCAAAACGGTATATCTCATCTTTGCTTTCAACATGAAGACCGGCGGAGCGAATCGCATCGGTCAAATAGGGATCGCCTTCCTCGATGACGATGCAGCGGTCCACGCTTTCAATAAAAGATCGAATCAAATCCATTGGTAGTGGATAGGTCATCCCCAGTTTCAACATTCTGGCTGATGGAGCCGCTTCCCGTGCGTGTACATATGCAATTCCCGAGCTGATTATTCCCAGAGAGGCATCACCTTCCATTGCAACATTTAAGGGACAATCTTCATTCCAATCGCAAATGTTTGAAAGTTTTTCCCGCAGCCTTTTGTGCGCAGGCTTGGCATAGGCGGGGATCATCACTCGGCCCGGGATATCCCGTTTAAATCCGGAATGAGTAACTGGGTGACTGAATGATTTCATTTGAACCACTGTCTTGGAATGGCAGATGCGTGTGGTCATTCTCAGCATGACAGGGATACGCCACCGCTCGGATAGTTCCAATGCTGCCATGGTGAAATCATAGGCTTCTTGTGAGTCAGACGGCTCCAACATAGGAATTCCAGCGGCTGCGGCATAATGCCGGTTGTCCTGCTCGTTTTGGCTGGAGGCCATCCCCGGATCGTCTGCGGAGACTACCATCAAGCCACCGGTCACACCGGTATAAGCCGCCGTGAATAGGGGATCCGCCGCCACGTTTAATCCAACATGTTTCATGGTCACTGCAGTTCGTGCGCCTGAATAGGCCACACCCAGTGCCACTTCAAATGCCACTTTTTCATTCGGCGCCCATTGAGCTTTGCCGCCAAACAAGGAAAAATTTTCAAGAATTTCCGTAGAGGGTGTACCTGGGTATCCAGTACCTAATGCAACGCCGCTTTGTTTAAGGGCCATGGCCACAGCTTCATTTCCACTCATTAATTTGCTGTTTGAACGATTCATTCAACTCTCCATATGTTTTTGTAATAAATCAGTAATCCATTCAGGTGGCCGGATGGGCTTGCCCGATTTGTGGGTAAATGTATGGATCGTGTATCCTTTCACCACTTCCGCACGGCTATCAGCATGAACAATGATTTCATCAAACCGAATTCGCAGTTTTCCAATCATCGAGACCATTGTGGTCATTTCCAACAAGTCATCATATTGTGCCCTGCCCAAAAACTGAACATGCGCTTCGGTCAGTGGTAAATAAACGCCCTCAGCTTCAATACCGGTATAAGGCAAACCGAGATTGCGCAGGTATTCTGTTCTTCCACACTCAAACCATTCCAAAGCCCTGGCGTTATAAAATGTGCCCATCTGGTCGGTTTCACTATACCGGACACGAAACCAAATGACATTCTTCTTTTCATTCATAGCATTATACAATCAGAAAAAACCCCGCAGCGAATTTTTGCGGGGCTTTAAAAGCCGTATCTGTTGATGCAATACATCTTTTGGAAACTGCAAATTACATAATTGAAAACTATACCTATTTTATCTACTTAATGAATATCTTTAAACTGCAAGGGACTTCACCATCTTCCACAATGCTTTGATTGGAATTATAAACTATATACTAATCCTGTTCCATAAAAAATTTCTCCGCTATTTTCTCACGGTTCTTAGAAACTTCCATTCTGTTATAAGCCGATTCAATTCGTCTTTCAAGTTCGATTACAAGCCGCTTAACGTTGGTGCTCGATGTATTTTCGATATTGGGTACATTGGCTTTGAGGTTTTCATAAATTTGTTCGGCTTCTGGCAGGTTTTTATCACTTTCTTTTAACAAGGAAATAGCGTTGTGTAATTTAGAAATGATATCCCGATTGCTTGAGTTCCCAGTGGCTTTGCCTTTTTTTACATTGTCTGATCTTACATAGTATATATAATAATATCCCATCACATTCACGGCAACAATCAGAACAGCCAATCCGATAAAACGCATATCTTCTGACATGAATTTTGCAACTTCATTAATCCCCATAATCATTACTCCAACTAAAAATCAAATTGAAAATATGATTTATTCATTATGACCCCAAAGAGGCAAATAACAAAGAGAAGAAAAACTTAACATTCTGTTTATAAAACAATGACTTGAAGATGGTTTAAGATAGTCCGCCGTAGAAGAGTAGGACAGGCGAAAATTGCATCCTTAATTTTAATGAAATCAAGGATTGGATTTACCCTATACGGCAGGATTGCAATACCTCATCCGTCAATTTACACCCTAAGCCTGGCTCCTCAGGTAACGTGTAATACCCGTCAACAACCCGTACCGGCTCCTCCCAAATCTCCGCCAATGACTCGTAGCAGTATTCAACCATAGGAACATTTTCGCTCGCCGCCGCGAGCTGGACATGCAGTTTTTGTTGGACATTGGTATGAGGGATCACATCGAGATTGTATGAACGGGCCATGGCGGCCACGTCGAGCCATTCGTCAATTCCCTTCAATTTGGTGACATCTGCCTGAACGATATCTACCGCCCCCATTTCAATATAATCACGAAAATCATATTTGGTGTAAATCGTTTCACCAACGGCGATTGGAATATTCACCGTCCGCGCCAATTCGGCGTGGCTGCGTTTATCGAATGGATGAAGAGGCTCCTCCAGCCAGGTGATATTGAACTCTTCCAGTTTTTTCCCCCACACCTTAGCGGTTTTGACATCCCAGACGGTATTCACATCGGCCATCAGGTTAATGCGGTCTCCCAAAGATTTCCGTACGGCTTTCACTCGATCGTAATCCTCTTGAGGAAAGGGGCGGCCAAGTTTCATTTTTACCGAATCGAAGCCTCTTTCCACCAGTCTGCTCATGTCATCGATCAGCTCCTGTAATGACCAGGTCAACCATCCCCCATCCGTGTTATACGCTTTCACCCGCTCTTTGCAGGGGCCAAGATAACGCCACAATGGCAAATGAACCTTTTTAAGGTTGATATCCCACAGCGCCATATCCACTGCGCATAAACCTACCCGCGTTATTCCAACTCGTCCGATAAAATGGTTCTTGTAATACAATTCCCTGACGATTTCTTTTCGTTTAGACGGATCCTTTCCAATCAAATAAGGAGAATAAGTATCCTCGATGACAGCCTGAACCGCACGAGTCCCTTTCGTGTAATTCCAATTGAAACCCCATCCGCTGATCCCCTCGTCCGTATCGATGCGAATTTGCACGAATTCCACTGAGTCGACATATGTTTGTGAATCGGTGATTGCTCTTTGTTTGAGAGGAACATTCAACAAAAACGTTTCCACATTGGCGATTTTCATAATAAACTCCCATTGACGAAGTAAACCAAATATCCAGGATATTTGCCCAATCGTCAAGTCTAAAAGAAAGAAACTGAAATTTGGCACAAAAGTTACTAATACTAAACAATGAAAGATGAATCAGGATGGGCATTTTAAGCAAAAAGTACAGATTAAATGATAGAGATAAGTAATTTGCTTAATATTCATGCCTTGATCACGAATTGATTTATACAGACTAGTCAATTTGTGTTCGTATAAAAAAATATACTATTTCGTTAATTTTCTATACAAAATCAGAGAATTACTTTGAAAGGAGAAATGGATTATGTCAGATGGAGCACTTAGTGTTTTTGATAAAACCGTTCATGAAGCCAATACATGGTTAAAGGAAATTTCGAATGAAATGAATCACCCCGATGAGCAAATAGCCTATCATGCTTTACGCGGTGTTCTATTTGCTTTACGTGACCGGATTCCGGTTGAAGAAGCGTTGGACCTTTCATCCCAGTTACCTGTATTGATTCGCGGTATTTTCTTCGAAGGATACAAAATTTCCGACAAACCTGAAAAATACCGTGATCGAGATGAGTTCTTGAATCGGGTGAATGCCGAATTGGAAGAGACACGTGGTGAGAATCCCGAAAACGCTTCAAAAGCAGTTTTCAAAGTATTAGGCCGTCACGTCAGTAAAGGAGAAGTTGATCAGGTCTGTGCTTCTCTCCCCGAAGGTGTCCGGGACATGTGGGTATCAAATTAACAATCCATTTAGATTGTGGAAGATTAAATCCTTTATTGGATTTGGTCTTCCACGAATTATTTTTTATTATTAATGTGTAATAATTTTACAGGTTAGCTTAGTAATGAAACTTCATGACACCGGTTAACTGCCGGTTCATTTGAGAACGATATCAGTCTAATTTCAATTTAATTGGAAGGTGTACTCTATGCAAGTTCCACTGGAAATATCTTACAGAGATGTCCAAAAAACAGAAGAAATAGATACTTTAATTCGAGAGAAAGCGGCAAAACTCGAAAAAATATGCCACCACTTGATCAGTTGCCGGGTTGCCGTTGAAAAACCACAGGAACATCAACGAACAGGTAATCCTTATCGTATACGAATCGATATGCGCGTTCCGCCAGGACACGAAATGGTTGTGAAACGCGAATCGTCAGAGGGAAATATGCATGATCCACTTTCTCAAGTGATTCGGGATGCTTTTGATGCCGCTCGGCGGCAGTTGCAGGATCTGGTGGAGCGCCAGCGCGGTGAGGTAAAAACCAAGCCAGAGTCAATTCTTGTTGGGCTGGTGGTTAAGTTGTTTCAAGAAGAAGGCTACGGATTTATTCAGGATGCGGATGGCCGTGAAATATATTTTCATCGGAACAGTGTTCTTCATGACGATTTTGACCGATTGGTCATAGGAACCGGTGTCCGCTACGCCGAAGAAGAGGGCTTGAAAGGTCCTCAAGCCAGTACGGTTGAAATCGTCAATTTCCCAGGTTCCGCCGAAGCGGAATCCAATAAACCAAGTCCGGAACCACCTTTGACGTGGGAGTAATAAACAATCAAATAATATGCGGACAAGGATGGATTGTCTCAAAACAGGTTAGACACATAGGTCTAACCTTACATATGGTAAGGGCAAACCTATGTCCGCCGCGGCGGATTGCCCTATGTTGTGGCATCCTCCTCATCTAACATAGTTTTGAGACATTTCCAGGATGTTCGCCCTCCCTACAACCCATTCCGAATAATCATGTCGCAAATAGGGCCTCGGCTACGATCCCCTTTCAGTACAACGTGCCCGTATCCCGTCTCTCCTACACAGGTTTTTACGATCCAATTCAATCCATTGTTATAACGGTTCAGATACCTGTTATCGATTTGTTCGACATCTCCCAAACATACACATTTTGTTCCATGGCTCATTCGGGTCAATAAACTGCGTACTTCCACGCGCGACAAATTTTGAGTCTCGTCGACGATGACAAAGGCGTTCTCGATATTCATGCCGCGGATATAAGCGATCGGCAGTATTTCAAAAAACTCGGGATTCAGTTTTAATTTTTGCGGAGTTGAATCTTCAGTGAAAACTCGGCTGCATTTACTTCCCCTTTGCATATGCAACTTGTAAATCAAACTTCGCAAATACCGAACATAGGGATCGACTTTATCTTCGATGTCGCCGGGCAGAAATCCCAGGCTTTCCCCCACTTCAATAGTCGGTTTCACCAAATAGATTTTCTCATAATGTTTCTCTTGTATCACTTCCTGCATCGCCACAGCCAGTGAAATGTAGGATTTTCCATATCCGGCTTTCGATTGAATGCTCACCAGATTGATATGATCACTCAGCATCAATTCAAACGCCAGATTTTGATAGACATTCAACGGCTTCACATTCCAGACTTTTCTCTCATAATCGACCAGCTTACGTTCGGTTGGAGCGATATTGAAAATGGGTTTTCCATTCTCCCATGAAAAAGAATTCGGAATAAATCCATCATTTAAATCAACAAAGCCCGTATACAGCTGGAATTCGGACTGATAAGGAATCGATTCACCAAACGGTTCACTTTTAATTTTGTGAAACTTGCACATCAATCTAAATAACTTGTCATTGGTCACGAGAATCGGGTCCTTGATGCCCGAATGTTTAATATCATCCAGAATTTGCATATCACCATTTGAGAAAGGTGGAGAATCCGCTCCAATCAGTTTTATATACTCATTTTCTTCGATCTCATCGATCACTCTCGAAACAACCGGCCCCAACCGTTTATCTTTTTTAAGACCATCCAGTTCACGGACAACCGTGTAGGATAAATAGAAATAGATATCATTTTCGCTGCCATTATGAAGGATATCTATGGATTTTGGATTATCCAAAAGCACACTGGTATCGATCACGTAATGCTTACGCATTCAAATCCTCCGAATACAGATAAGTTGGTCCTGTTAGGAGAAGCCTTTTTAAAGGGTGGGAATAGCAAGCCGGCACGTAGTCTATCATCAATAAACAACTATTTAAAACCTTTTGGAATGACTAATAATTTCCTAACGTTATTCGATCTTTTCTACCTAAAATTTAACGGCTTTATCTGTTTCCGTCCAGACTTGGAAGGACATTTAAACGAATTATAACAATAAGTTCCTCAGTTCAATTTCATGTACTCTGCTTGCATTAACGAAACACTGTTGCTAACGTAGAGAAAACTCTTAACTTGAGAAGTCAACCTTCAAGGAGCAATGACATGGTTTCCAAAAATCGCCGTGAATTTATGAAAGAATCGACAACGAAGTTCACTGGATTGGCCGCTGGTGTAACCGCTTTAAGCGTTTCCGGCTACAAAAACGTCTTGGGGGCGAATGATAAAATTATCATGGCCCTTGTGGGCTGTGGTGGACGAGGCAGTTCTCTGGTCAGAGGCTTCGCCCGGCGATCCGGGGTTGAAATCGCCTATTTATGCGATCCGGACAGCAGACGCGGCCAGGATGTTTATAAACTATTGAAAGAACAACACAATCCCAAAATCAAAAAAATCATCGACTTCAGGAATATGCTGGATGATAAAGATGTGGACGCGGCCATCGTCGCGACTCCGGACCATTGGCACGCCCCTGCTACCGTCTTTTCCTGTCAATCCGGTAAAGATGTCTATGTTGAAAAACCCGCTTCCCATAATATCTGGGGGGGCCGCAAAATGGTGGAAGCGGCACGAAAATATAAACGTATTGTCCAGGTAGGCACTCAGAACCGCAGCGCTGAATACAATTTCAAGGCTATCGATTACATTCGCAGCGGGAAACTTGGCAAAATTCCTCTGTGCAAGATTTACAACTTGAAAGCGGGTA
>CAZXSQ010000009.1:2158-3268 GCA_964643335.1 uncultured bacterium | reverse complement strand
GTCCCTACTCCGCCGGAAATGAATTTAGACTTATGGGTTGGACCGGCCCCTCTAAAAGACAATTATCACGCCGGTACACGAAAAGGGTGGCTCTTTTATTGGGACTTTTGCGGAGGTGATATGGGCAATGACAGTATTCACCAAATTGACCTGGCCCGCTGGCTGATCGGTAAAGAATGCCCCAAAAGCGTTCACTGCATCGGAGGCAACCTGGCCTTTGATGACGACCGCGAGGTTCCCGACACACAAGCCGCCAATTTCGAATATGACGACATGGTGGTATGCTACGAAAATACCCAATACGCCGATTATATGAGCAAAACCCCGATGACCATTCGCCAAAGCGATGAATTCCCCTATTGGCCGCAAAGCTCCACACGCATTGAATTATATGGAACCAAAGGATTGATGATTATGGGACGCCACGGCGGCGGCTGGCAGGTCTTTACCAAAGATGGCGAAGTGGTTGCTCAGGAATACGGCCGCTTCCCCGATGAACCCCATAAAGACAACTTTCTGGAATGCATCCGCAGCCGCAAACTTCCCACTGCCGATATCGAAAAAGGCCACATCAGCGCCATTTTGGTTCACATGGGAAACATATCCTACCGTCTTGGTGGACGAAAACTGTGCTTCGATCCGGTCACCGAGACATTCGACGACGACGAAGCTAATCAATACGTTAAACGGGATTACCGTAAACCTTATGTGATTCCTGATGAAGTGTGAACTATTTATTCCGTGGGTTCACACCCACGGCTGCACGTTGTCATCCCTACGGGATTTTAATTACAACATTTTGGTAGAAGTGGGTGAACAGGCGTCCCGCCTGTTTGAGGTTGTTTGGATGAAATCGGCAAAGTATTTACCGCAAGGGCTGACCGCAAGCGGTCTTGCCCTTGCCACCCATACAATTTTAATAATGTCATGGACCAGTTGCCTTTAACTAACAAAGAAAGTTTTACAGCCAGGGCTTTGCTTGTTGGCGAACGGATTGATTTGCGTGCATTGGAAACTACGGAACGCTTGGCTACCGCTCCACTTACCATATCCGTTCGGGGAGGTGGGATCGCGGTTATTTTCCGGTACGGCGTCGAGATCTTTTTCGAT
>CAZXSQ010000009.1:0-2148 GCA_964643335.1 uncultured bacterium | reverse complement strand
CCTCTGTGGAACAGGCTTCTTTTCTGGCTTATTTGAATCCGATGGTTTCTAAACTGTATGACGAACCGGAATGGGAATCGTTGGATATTCATATCTTGGAACAACACCGGGAAGGTGTGGAAGGCAACATCGTCACTTTACACAATACCGATATAGAGCGGCTGCAATTGGTCGCTTACGTGCTAAGCAAAAGCGTAGTTCTGGCTCATTACGAGACTCGGCTTACCCAAAGTTTTGACCGCATCGAACCCTTTGCCATCGACCTTGAACGCCGAAGACAAATCGGCCGCAAAGCCAAAGAACTGCTGAAATATCTTGGCAGGGTGCTAATCATTGAACACATGATGATTGGACGTGTGGAAGTGGGCGATAAACCGGAGCTCCTTTGGGAACGGCCTGACTTGGAACGCCTTTATATACGCTTGGAAGACGAATTTGAAATCCGGGAACGCCAACTGGCACTGGAACGCAAACTGGATTTGATATCCAAAACCGCTCAAACCATTTTAGACCTGCTGCAAAACAGACGCAGCCTGAGAGTGGAATGGTACATCGTCATTTTGATTATCATGGAAATTCTTCTCACGCTATACGAAATGTTTTTCCGCGATTCCTTTGAACAGCTGTTGCATTAGAAGTCCCACAGGATTGATACGGGGTTTCAGTAGGGGCGGTTCGCGAACCGCCCCTACCGCGAACTATACCTAGGATTCACAATAATTAATCAAGCCGTT
This sequence comes from uncultured bacterium, assembly GCA_964643335.1. Taxonomy (GTDB): domain Bacteria; phylum Hinthialibacterota; class Hinthialibacteria; order Hinthialibacterales; family Hinthialibacteraceae; genus CAZXSQ01. The sequence continues at coordinate 1,414 of CAZXSQ010000009.1, read as the reverse complement.
TTCGGAATTTCATCACCGATAACAATAAAAGACACACCGCCATTACCGAAAGCGGGATGACTGAATTTAACAAGTTTTGAAAATGCGCCCCCCGCAACACGATTCCACGAACAATATCCAGAAAATAAGTCAAAGGCAAAAAATAACTGATGCCATAAAACAACGCGGGCATCGTATCACGTGGATAAATGAAACCGGAAAAAAATATCGAGGGCAGCAATGTCGCGATGGCCATTTGTGTGGCCTGAACCTGATTCTGTGCCGCCGCGCTGATAAAAAGCCCGATCCCAATGACCGCCAGCCCAAATATTCCTGAAAGTCCAAAAAGCAAAATTGCGCTGCCGGTAATCTTTATATCGAATATAAACCGCATAACCAGAATCAGCATTCCCATTTCTATAAAAGCCAGAAAAACATATGGAATAACTTTGCCTAACAAGAGGGCGAAGCGAGTAGCCGGGCTAACCATTAGTTGTTCAAGAGTACCGGCTTCACGCTCTCTGACGATGGCGAACGCCACCAGCATAGTTAAAGACAACTGAATCGCCACTCCAATAATTCCGGGAACAAAAAAGTGTGCGGATAACAGGTCCGGATTAAACAAGACACGGGGCCGGATATCAATGGGGTAAGCAGGCTCTTGTCTTTCCATAATCCTAGGCAGTTTTTCTGACAGCGAATTGAGTCCAATACCTTTTGCTGTAGACATGGCCTGCAGTGCAATGGTATTGTTGGAACCATCAAGAAACACACCAACCGATGCGCTTTCCCCTAAATTCCGGCGATCGGTGTAATCCGGTGGGATTTGAATTCCAACTACAGCCCAGCCCTCGATCAAGGCCCGCCTAAGTTTCTCCTGCGAAGTCACATAACCAACCACTTTGTAGACGTCAGTATTTTCAAAGGTATCAATTAATTCACGGCTGGCGCTTCGTGTATCCTGGTTATACACCACAGTAGCCAAGTCCCGCACATCGGTGTCGATAGCAAAACCGAACGCTATAACCTGAATGACCGGAGGCAGCATGGCAAATAACAACGTAGCCGGATCCCGCACCATATGCAGTAGTTCTTTATGTAAAATTGAAAAACAGCCGTTGAGTTTCATTCCCTCTGTTTCCGTTCTTCATCCAATGTGAATTCTACAAAAACATCTTCCAGCGACGGCGGTATTTCCCGAATCTGTATATCTTTGAATCCCTGCTCTAAAGCAAATTGGTTGATGGAGTATTTATCGAATTCCTCCTTCACCAATAAATGGGCCGCTTCTCCGAAAATAGTGGCTGAGCGTACTTGTGGATGCTCTTGAAAACTATCCAGCAAGCGGGTGATGGGATGTGCGATTATCTCCACACGGTAACACCCTTCCGGCGTCACTTCCGGCTTTTTTTTCAAAGACGCCGGCTCACCATAA
>CAZXSQ010000008.1:27812-32250 GCA_964643335.1 uncultured bacterium | reverse complement strand
TTAAAGTCGCTGTGCAGGACCATGAAAACCAACCGATTTTCGCCGCCCGTGTAACTCTGCAATCACTCCCCGGCCAGGGCAATATTACTTTGGTACGTGATTCCAGTGAAGTCAACGGAATTGCGGTTTTTGAGTTTATCCCTCCTGGTAAGTATCAAATCTCAGCAGAGCATAGCTGGTATGGCGATGATGGAGAAGGAAACAAGGAACTAACAGTTGAAAAAGACAGCCATGAAGTGACACTTACCCTTACCAGGCAAAACTATACCGTATCGGGGCGAGTTTATGAAAAGGATACGAATGAGCCAGTCGCAGGAGTTAAGGTGGTTGCCTTTGACACTAAAAAACTCTTACTACCGAAAGGATTACCTTTATATAATGTTTACAAAATGAAATACATAATTCCTGCTGCTGCCCAATCTGTCACGGATCAACAAGGGAATTACAAGTTAGAAAAATTAAACGGCGGCTCTTATGTCATCGGTGTTTCACCCCATCGAGAGCATATCTATGTGAAAATTAAAGATGCCCCACTTATTGGTACGACACAAACATATCAACTAGGACGAAAACACATATATGTGAAAACCGAAGATGCCCCACAGCAAGATCGGAGCAAGGATGAAACAAAGCCAGCACATATAAGACTGGGCGATGAGAAGAACGTCCAGGGGATCAATTTTGCATTGTTGCCGAATTGGTCGATTTCAGGCTTGGTTCGGAAAAGCAATGGGGAGCCAATGGAGAATGCTTGGATTCATTTCGGTGGGGGATCGGGAAACAGGCAGTCTTCGCATTTTCGCGCCCAATATGGTTTTCAGGAAACTTGTACAACCAATGCGGAAGGTGCTTTTCATTACACCGGCAATGCGAATGTCTTGGAAAATGTGATGAAAATCTATATCAACGCCAGCCACCCGATCTATGGCCATTACGGCGGTTCCAATACCAGTTTGGGGAAAGAAGTTAACCCGGTTCCCGGTGAAGAACTTAATGGTATTGAACTGGTATACTCACTTCGTGTTCCTGTCAGCGGCAATGTGCGCGATGATCAAGGCAATCCCATAAAAGATATCACTGTGCGCTTTCTTCCAACCGATCAAAATTTGATTGCTAATTCCGTACATACGGATGAGCAAGGACATTATGAAATGGCGCTGGAACCTGGGCAGTATACAGGATCGGCCTCGGAATTTGGGAAAAAATACAAAATGTCAGAACTGCCCGAACCGATAACAATTGAAGAAGGCAAACCGTTGACCGGCGTAGATTTTGTTGTGGAAGAAGGCAGCGATGCCTTTGAAGGCACGGTGATTACAACGGAAGGCGAACCGGTTGAAGGAATCCACGTGCTAATGTTTTGCAGTGGCATCGCGTATGGGGGCAGAACAGATGAGAACGGCCATTTCGAAATTATTGCTGATGTGAAACCCCCGGATGATAATCCCACCATTGGATTTGCCATCTCTTCCGAAGATTATCGGGTACCGGGGAAACAGTCGTTTGAAAATGTCTTTGAAACCACGGAATGGGGGAAGAAAGACATTCAAATTATCGTAGAAGCGTTGAATCGCGATAAAAACACTGTTTCTATTTCAGGATTTGCCGTTGATGCACAATCCAATCCGGTTGACAGTTACCAGATCGTGTTGATACCCACCCAACAAGGCCAGCGGCATTATCCTTATCTCCAAAATGTCTTTCATCCGGAAGGCGCTTTTCATTACTCGGATGTGCGGATTAGTGATGGTCCCTACAAGCTGGTCGCTGTTTCTGAAACAGGGTTTATATCGTCCCCAGTAGAGGTGCCATTACGGCCTGGTGAAAATGTGGAGAACCTTCGCATTGTTCTGAACATGCCAACCTATACGATTACAGGACGGTTAGTGGATCAAAAGGGAAAACCACTGCCTGGTATGTCCGATCGGTTGCAGGTATGTGCCTGGGATTTATATCAGTCCTCACACGGCCAATTTGGGGGAACTAACGTTGATGCGGAAGGCCGTTTTCGATTGAATCAGACACCGGTGAATACTCGGGAAATAAAGGTTTTATGGTTCATGCCAGGAGTAAAAGTAAACCGCGTCTCCATTCCAATAGCACTGGGTCGTTCAGGCGAAGTTCGTGACTTGGGTGATCTCACCGTCGAATTTAAGCAATTCCCAACACGAACCCAGTAGTTGTATAAAAAGCAAATTAACTATGTTCAATCCACTAGCAACGGTAATAAGGCGTTCCCGCCTGAAGGTAGACCAAGCGTCCAGCCTGATATCACTTCTCCCCAAACGCATAAACATCATACCCACCACCCCCCATATAAACCGTACCGTCTTCTGCTATGGCGGGTGAGGAATACACATCCCCTTTTGTTTTCACGGTAAATTGCTGCTTCCCGGTTTTCGCATAAGCTGTCAGCGTATCCTCCCGCCGTCCAAAGTAAATCATGCCATTCGCATCCAATGCGGGAGAAGATCCCAGCCCCTGACCAATTTCATCTTTCCACAGGATTTCACCTTGTTCGCTGATGCCGTACAAAAAACCTCCAATGGATCCGGCATAAATCATTCCATCCGGATCAAGCGCGACGGAAGCATAAATCCCATCCTCCAGTTGAACTTTCCAACGGATATCACCGCCAGCAGTAATTGCATACAAGTATGAATCACGTGAACCGATGTAGATCGTGCCATCCTCAGCCACAGCGGGTGTTGCATCGATCCAGCCACCTGTTTCCACTTTCCACTTGATGTCACCATTCGGCGAGATTGCGTAAACAAAGTTGTCGCGTGATCCAACATAGATAGTTCCGTCAGGAGACATTGCCGGTGAAGAGTAGACCTTACCACCAGTTTGCACTTTCCATTGAACTTTTCCCATTGGAGTAACAGCGTAAAGACATCCATCACCTGAGCCAACATAAATCATACCGTCAAAAGCGATAAGAGGTGATGAAAAAATCTCGCCTCCTGTCTTCACCGTCCACTTAACTTTCCCTTGCGGAGAGATCGCATAAAGATAATGGTCTCCCGAGCCGGCATAAATCGTTCCATCCGCCGCCACTGCGGGAACCGAGTTCACCCACAGACCCGTTTTCACTTTCCACTTCACTTTGCCTTGAGGTGAGACAGCATATAGACAATGATCACGCGAACCGATATAAATCGTCCCATCCGGACCGATCACGGGAGATGAATCGACCCGGTCTTCCATGGTGATCTTCCATTTGATATCAGCTTCTTGCGGACCAGTGGCTGAACTGAAACCGTTACGCATCGGCCCGCCACGAAACATGCACCAGCCAGCGTCTTCGGCTTTCTCACTTCCTGGAATGCAGGGTTGAAAGACGAACAGCATTGCAGTAATTATGCTCACACTGATAATAATTTCTGTAAGAGGTTTAGTAAAAAACCTGGAATTTTTCATTGAAGAACTCCTCTCTTGGTGTGGGGGCAAATATGATGGATAGGGCAATCACGCAGGGGTGCCCCTACAAAAAATTATTTCTCACCCATGCAAATTACGCGGTGATCTGTTGTAACAATATATAAGCGGCCATTCGCCGCAATCATGCCGTCAAAGACGGGCAGCGTTTTCATTTCGTATTCCGCTAGTTTTTCACCATCCTCCGCTGATACAACCCACAACTGGGCACCTTTGCGTCCTTCGAATGCTGACAAGGGATCCTGCTTCGGCGCTTCGTCCGGCGGACCCGCGAGATACAATCGTTCACCAGCCAATACCATCGCTATAACTCGTACAGGGATTTTGTGTGACCATATCGAGGGAGCGGAAGGCGAAAAGCCTTCACTTTTATCACGGCCGATAGCATGAGGCAGCAGCACAGGCTCATTATCAATTGAATCTGCAAATAGTTCATAACCACTGCCGATTGTATATTCAGGGCTGTGACCGTGCCGCTTGGTGAATACTTTTACACCATAAACTTTTTCGTTATCAAAGACCAATATTTGTCCGGACTTCGAACCCCGGTAAGAAAAGTAGAAACCCGGCCACCGGCGGCTGTAAGTCCAGTAGCTGCGGTTAAACCAGGTTTTGTCGAGAAAACCATCGTTACACATTAAATGCAACCCGGTGTCATAATCCCCCATGCGGGTAACGCGTGGCATCTCTTTGCGGGTAAGATCAGGAGCAAAACGTTCATGGTACATATAAAGGTCTTCACCATCGCTCACCAGAATGTCCGTACGCGAACCATCCATATCAAAAGGACGCCCAATATCTTTTTCCACATCAGGCAGTTCACTCTTGACACGCGTCCTGTGAAGTATCTCTCCCGACTTGGGATCAAGAGCATAAGCATAAATTCCCCCATCCAGATAGGATGAGCGTCCTGCCGTAAAGTAAACCTTATTGTCCTGCACGATAACACTGCCATGCACTGGCCAGGCGGATTCTAATTGATCAAAGGCCATAATTC
>CAZXSQ010000008.1:11610-27802 GCA_964643335.1 uncultured bacterium | reverse complement strand
AGGCGCTGCCTGAAAACGCCAAACCATTTGCCCGTCCGATGCCCGAAGGCAGTAAACCCGGCCGTCCCTCGAACCGAATAGAACAAGCCCCTCATAAATAGTCGGCGGTGAATCGATGCGCCCATTCGCTGTAAATTCCCAAAGTGATTCACCAGTGCCATCATCCAGTGCGCAAATAGTGTGCGCATCTTCACATGTTATAAAGAGTCTCCCATTAGCCGCCACCGGCGGAGTAAGTGTTCCATTGAATTGGGTATCCCATAATCGGGCCAGCTGTACTGGAACCGTTGTCTGAACAGAACCACTGCGGTGGGCATCATGACGATACACAGGCCAATCTTCCATACCAACGTTTTCTGCCAGCTCTACTGAATCCCAAGCGGTACCTGGTACGAGCCGCTGCTCATCAGGAATATCTGTGTTGGAATCGTTTTCATTGGCACCACTCATGACATTGAAACCAGTCAGAACCACACCGCCATAGCAAAAACATTGGTGCGGCGGCATATAAAGCAATCCGTTGGCGGGGACAAATCCATGGCGGCAGGGTGCACGCAGCCAGTCATGCCGCATGTGTTCATCACCAATCAAATCCACAAACTCAACCCCACGCTTGTTCTGCAATAGAAATCGCTCAGTGGCCTTGCCACGATAGCAACGCGGATGATGCCCCGGTGAGAGAATATTCTTGACTTGCAGCTGCTTTTTCTCTTCCCCTGTGCGGGGATCCAGTCCGATACACTTGAAAGGAAACGAGGTCCACGCCACATTGCGCCCAGGCGAATGGCTAACATCCACCCAGATCAAATTTTGTGCACCAAACAAATTTTCACCACTGCGAGGACCGCTCCAGAGATGCTCTCCTGACTTAGCATCAAACCCCTGTAAACCATTTCTAGCCGACACGATCACGGTGCCTTTGTAAATCAACAAATGCTGTCCCGGTTTGCACGATGCACGCCACACTTCTTCACCATCCTTCAGATTGAGTGAGACGACTTCATTTCCGTTATGGTAGTAAACATGTCCATACTTTGCAGCCAAGGATTCATCCCTCAAATTTTTGATAGGCTGCTTCCATTCTTCTTTCTCCGATTCCCCATCGAACACAACAATACATTCTCCGGATTGCTTCGAGCGGCGGCTGAGATTTTTGTCGAGCAGATAAACAATGACCTTATGGTTGTCAACGATCATCTCGCGTGCATTTTCAGTATCTTTCAATGTATGAAGGACTTCACCGGTCGCACCGTCTAAAACCGAAATGGGTTTGTTATGCTCAAGCGCGACATAGACCTGATCCCCTTCAGCAACAAGGCGGCGCTGGAGCCTTTGCCCCTGCGAAACATCATGTTTCCACAAGAGTTTGCCATTGAACGCATCGCGCGCCACAAGCCGCCACTGTGGGGGAACCCCCCGAGGCTGGCCAATGATACCTTCATCCACAATGAAAAAGATACGTCCGTTCGCTGTAACCAGGCAGGTAATACTTGAAGCAAATTCGTGGCTCCGGCACCACATCGGCCCGTTTTTCCATTGCATATGCCGAGGCGGCATAACCCGCGTGTCTTGCGCCACGGCGTTATTATCGGAGCTGTGTAGAAAATGAGTCCACTCGTCTATTTCATCGGTTCTTGGTTTTACTATTTTTGTCCATGTATCTCCTTCCCGATAATAGGCTACACCATCAGGAACAAGTACTCTTATCATCTCTTCCTGGGATAGTCCGCCATCTTCTACAATGAGCAGGTTCACCAAATTTTCAGAATAGGGCAGGCGCTCACCTTCCCACTGTTCTACTGAAACCTTGCCATACAATCTCCGCGATTTGAGATAATGACGCGCTTTTTTGATCTCTTCCGCATTGGTGTCGAGACCGTGAATTACATACCGATCATGGGCATAGAGATCCGCCGTCAGTTCTCCTTCATCACATCCAACATGAACAATCAAGCCGCCGGAAACACCCGTTTCCTTCAAAATTGTTTCTGCTTTAATCATAGATCCAGCTGAATCAGCCTGAGCACAAATAAAGTCAGTCTGATTAGCAATGCTAAAAAAAGTCAGAAAACATATCCATCGTAATAATAATTTACGTCCAGTCATAAGAATTCCTCTTGTGTGAAAATAAAAAACAGATACTCAAATAGAAGCATACTCATTTATTTTTTCAATGAATCCATGATGTTGGTTAACTTTTTTCTTGCGTGTGTGGCTTTGGCCGTTTGATTTTCTTGAGTGATAGGATGTTTTTCTTTAGGATCATTTTTTATATCGAACAAACGCCCGTCTTCATACAGTTTCCAGCGCTTGGTTCGCACACAGCTTGATTTCCATTCGCTGTAAATCCATTCTCTGGGTTGCCCAGTTTGTCCTCGGAGTTGAGGGGCAAAACTTTTTCCATCTATCATTCTATTCCCAGGAATTTCAGCACCTGCTAGTTCTGCAAGCGTGGGCATAAAATCACTGAAATCGATTAAATCATTATTCACCGTTCCACTAGGAGCGGTTCCTGGCCAATTGGCTATCAGCGGAACATGGATCCCCGCCTCAGTCAATGTACCTTTACCCCCTTCTATAGTTTTGCCATTAATATGTGATGTAACCTTTCCAGGAGTTCCGTTATCCCCAGTAAACAGAATGAGTGTATTCTCACGCAATCCCTGCTCTTCAAGCGTTTGTACCAATTCCCCTACCAGCCGATCCATTTGCTCAACCATCTCTGCATAAGTTTGATAGTCTCCGTCTGAACCTGGAGGCTCTTTATGATTTCCACCGGTTTTGGCGAAATGAGGAAGTGTCATGGGATAATAGGCCAGGAAAGGTTGGTCCGAATGGGTACAAATAAAATCCTTCAAGAATTCGCAATATACATCGGGACCGTAGCGGTCTCCTGTATCCGTTCGGATTTTTCCATTTTGCCAAATAACAGGATAAAAATAGCGCGGGCCTTCATGCCATGCCCAGCAGCTATATCCATCAAAACCCATCTGATGAACATGTTGAGGATTCTCATGCAACAACTTTAGTTGCCACTTACCGGCCAGAGCCGTCTTATATCCCGCTGACTGCAGAACATGGCCAAAGGTGATTTCATCATCTGGTATCTCCCCCCACCCTGTGTAATTACGAAATGGATAACGCCCGGTCATAATGGTCACTCGGGACGGAACGCACTTCCCCATACTGTAACAACGGTCGAACCGTATCCCCTTTTCTGCCAGTGTATCCAAATTCGGCGTTTTATAGGATGTACCACCATAACACCCCAAACATTCATATCCCAAATCATCCGCCATAATTAATACAATGTTCGGTGGACGAGAGTTTCCAGACTCGGAAGATGCGGTTGATGACGCCATATGCTGGAGAGCCATCCCTCCGGCCAAAGTAAATAAAAAATCCCGGCGTTTAACAGTTTGAAATGACATTCTTATCTCCTATCAAATATCCCGTGCAAATTTCTTGGTGGCTAAAATGGCTTCGCGAGTCAAACTTGGATGTGCCTCTAGAATTTGTTCATAGGGTTTTACCCGCGGAAAGTTTTTCCAATATAAGTTCAACAGTAATGCGGGTTCCAGCAATGACGGGTTTTCCCATCATTGCCTTCGGATTGGATACAATCAATTGCTTTGGCATAACTTCAGCTCCATAGTTCCCTGTGCTGGGCTTAACATTAATTTGGTTTCGCTTTCTTCCATCATCAACTGATAAGCTTCCTGGATGTTTTCGATCAACGCGTTCAATATTTCTCCTTGACTAAATATACCAGGCACTTCCTTTAACTTCCCGGCAAACCATCCCTCGTCTTCCCAATATTCAAGAGTAAAACGAGTTGACATGACTGTACTCCTTAAGATCAAACGTGCGGCCTAAAATATGCCTAATACAATTTTATATCACATATCAAACCAGTGGAATTGAGGTCCGAACAACATGATCCATTCTTCAATGCAATTTGTATAATAAACCGATATGCTTTACCATGAGAATGTTCTGCAGTTAGAAAAAATTATCTCACCCGGTTGGGAACACCATTTCGGACAAAAGTACCATGCGAATAACTTCCTCCTAACCGCATGATATCTCCGTTGGAATACAAACCGTTGCTTGGCTCGAAGTCCCACCACACCGTAGCGGGCCATCCCGTCATGTTGCCGGTGTCGTCATCGTTGTCCGGTCCGGCCGCAGCCAAGGCATACGTACCGACACGGTTTTCCAATTCCGTATCGGTTCCCATGGCGAAAAACGGGCCATTTGGTGTTGCATCAATAGGTAATGCCATATCCTCAATGGACATAAATGGATCGATGGGAATAGTTTGAATGTAGGACACCGGAGTAGTCAGCATATAAAGTCCGACCGGTCTCCGATTGGTGGCATCAGGTGGGTAACTGTTGTGGTCCAAACGATATTGTTCAAGTGCAGTTGTCACACTGCGTTGATCCGCCTGAACACGTGAAATTTTAGACCGGGTCTGTGCATTCAAAAAATTAGGCACGGCTATAGCCGCCAAAATACCGATAATAGCGACCACAATAAGCAGCTCGATTAACGTGAAAGCTTGATTTCTCATGTTGCCTCCAAATCTTCTAAAATCTTTATTAATGACTTGACTTTGATGGAGGTACTTACCCCTGCTAACTTCATTCTGAAACATTGACTTTTCTTTGTCTAGACCGCTCTTATATAAAACATCCTGACATGTGGCACCTTAATAATATGAAGGGTGACAAGGGTGTGCCTTTTACACCCTTGACATGTTCCCTTGTCGAAACACCGCAAGGGTACAAACAACGTACCCTTGGCACCCACGCAACTTATGGAAGCGATGGCAAGGGTGTGCTGTTTACACCCTTGCCGAGTCAACAATGAATGATTTGAATTAGTGAATCATCCAATCCGGTATGGCTACCGCAATACCTTGCGAACCGGCATATGTTTCTGGACCTGTAGGATTGAATGGAAAAGAATCTTCAAAGTTTTCAGAACCGGCAGTCAATGCTGCTGACCCTTCTTGGAGATGTAAATTAAAATCCCCGAAGGGAACACCAAAAGTGGGGGCAACAACATATTGTGGATCTTCGCCGATTACAGATTCGTCTAAACTCACTGGATCAACATTAATTCCACCATTCATCGCTGTAACCTCTGAACCATCTTCAATGGGATCCCACAATATGCTGCTTCGAATATCAATAACACCTCCATTAGACTCAATAATATCATTGGCGATGCCACTGCCTGTATAAAAGATGCAATTTTGAAATAGCAGGTTCGCCCCATCGGTTGCTATAGCTATTTGCTCGACACACGCAAAAAAGTCACAATTTCGATAAATCGTTTCTCCTGGATCATCTGCCTGGATAATTTCAGAAAGAGCATAGCCAAAGACACAATTTTCAAATACTGTTCCCACCGTGCTTTTAATATGGAGCATTTGGTCTTGCGATTTAAGTACCCATACATCTCGAATTAGATTATTGTTTGAATCATTCGTGATGCGGAATGTTTCGTTTACGGTTCCCATAATGGTAAAGCCTTCAAGGGTAACATCGCCACCATTTTGTATAAAAATGCCGTCTGCGAACCGGTATCCCAAATCAAGAATGGTTGAATTTGAAGGATCCAATCCTCCACCGGCGCCTTGTACAGTTGTCCCTCCCGGCAGGTCTAAGAATTTTAACTTATCACCTTCAATATCCGCTTTGGGAACAAGTTTGTAGTGACCTGCTTCGAACGTTATTGTGCTTCCGGGATCAGTCACGGTGGCTAATTTATCTATGACGTCGTCCCCGGGTGCAATCGTGACATTTTGCTGTCCCCATCCAACATGACTCATCAAAGCGAAACATGAAATGAATAAGAATGTATAACGAAACATAATCTTAACCTCCTATTTAGAAATTAGATAATTATTGAGCAGGGCCAGCCGAGCCGGCATAGGTGGTATTTCCATCCAAATCCACCCCAATATCTATAGCGGGTGAATCCGGCTGCAGGTGAAAATCGAAATCTTCATACCTAACATCGAACCTTGCATTGACATGCAGAGGATCCGCATAAATCGAATCGAAAATAAATATTCCATCTCCGTCTATATCCATCCCTTCTTCTAGTGTTGCATTGGGTTGACCTGCATCATAGAAAACGGAGTTTCGGATTTCAATTATACTGTTGTCAGTTTGATTAATATCAGATTTTACAACTCCGGGCATGATTATGCTGTTGAGTATGAGGAGGGTGGAGTCGTCTTCTGTTTCCATCATATCGCTAATAACGTCGCGGATGTCACAATTTAGCAATAGCACGGAGCTGGGACCCTCAAGTTCTACAATATCGTCTCCTATGGCCATTGCACAGTTGACGTACCGAATTGCTTGTGAAAAGTCATTGTTACCAAAGTCAATCATTCCACTTTCGCCTTCAACAAAAGCAGCTTTGCCGTTGACTATCATCGAACAATTGCGGAATTCTATGTTCTCAGGGGCTTCTACTGATGTGGCAGTCTCCATAAAGCCAGTAAAGGTGAATCCTTCCACTGTGACGTTTGATGCTTCAACGCGTACACCGAATCCTAAGAAAAGAGGTTCACCATCCAGGATAGTGCCGTTGTTGGGATCGAAACTTGTACCCGCTCCCTGAAGGGTTATCCCTTCCAAATCAGAAGTGATTTTAATGGCCGTCGTCACTGAAGGATTATAAGCCGAGAAGGTGTACTTTCCTGGGGCGAAGATAACAGTTCCTCCCGCACCGGCTTGTTCTACCGAGGCTTGAATATCGTCACCCGGCGAGACTTCAACTGTGGCAGCCATTCCTTGTGTACACATACAAATAATAAGAAAGAAAGAGAGAGATATGATGTAGTTTTTCATAAGAAACCTCCTAAAAAAAAGGTTCGTATATTCGATTGATACGTTAACGTATTTTTCGAATTTAGATTAACCCTAACGTATATATGAATACTTGTCAATACATTTTTTACTTTTCTGGATGGTTCATGATACAATGTTCTATTCGGTCAACATTGGAACCTATTAATAGAAAGAGACATAAATATGTTAATCTGTAAATGGATTTTAAAATTGAACGTACTAGGTATCAGCATCATCATGATCGCATCCATGATTTCACTTTCCACTACCAAAGTTGAAAATGGGGAGCGATCAACAAATTCGTCCCAGTTTTATCCTGAAATAATCATCGTCCAGGAACACAATCTTCAGCAGACAATTGATAACGCTCCTCCTCATTCCATCTTGTTCTGTAACAAAAACAAAACCTTGACGGTCTCCGAAACCATCATTATTCACAAACCAATGACAATACGTGGATTAAACGCCCGGCTTCCGGAAAAACTCGGAAATACGCCGTTGCTGCTGGTTCAGGCAGATCATGTCACGATTACTGATTTCGAACTGTACGGCAATATTGATTCAGTCTCACAAAAAGTACGTGCACCACTTATCTCTATCCAAGCGGATCAATTCACGGTTGAACGTGGGCTGTTCGTGAAGAGTTCTAAAGAAGGAGTTTCTATTGTTGGAAATGCAAATGGTGGTTTTGTACAGGGCGGAGTTGTTAGAGATATTGTGGGGCGTGGAAACGGCCGAGATGTAGTATCAGTCGATGGCGACCATGTAAAGCAATTTCGAAACGTGCTCATTGAAAACATTCGCTGTTACAACAGCCCCTATCGTGGGGCCGTCGAAGTCAGCGACGGTTCGGAAAACATTACCGTGCGGAAAATCTATGCTGTTGGAAGCCTTTATGCGGTTGATGTTCAGGATCACGGTGCACCTCGGGATGTCAACCGAAATGTTTTCATTGAAGACGTATATGCTGTAAATTGCAAATATGTCATCCGAACAGCGCTTAAACCTCGCGGACACTCCAATTTGACAATAAGCAATGTAACCGCAAAGCAATGCTTCTCCCCGCTTAACATTAAAAACACAAACGATACGATACTAAAAAACGTACGGATTATCGATCACAAAGAAGAAGCCAACCCAATATTAATCAGGAATTGCAATGGTTTGACCGTGCGTGATGTAATTATTAACAACAGCACTTTTAAAGGATGTGCTATGCTGATTGAGGATTGCAATCACGTGCTAATCGACAATTTAGCTTTGCGGGGCGAAATCCCCAATATATCCAACGCTATTTTGTATAGAGTCACATTAGGTAAGATTTTTACAGGATTACGTATCAGCAATGTGTTCGCCCCTAGGGTTAAAAACACAGGCATTCTGTTGGAGTCAACCAACGAAAATGGTTCTATCAATGACTACATTATTTCCGGAAACATCACCAGTGTGCAGGACAGAATAAAAGAAAAAAATAAACTTATCGAAAACAACCTGCCATATAAAAACGATCTCTAAAAAATACGATCAATTGTTTAGCTTAGTGAGAACCTTTCCCTGCGCGTCCACCGGATTTTCGATGGTTATCCGCTCGCTGCCAATCAACGATACCATGTCCGGTAAATCATACTTCTTCAAAGCTCCATGAATCACATTAATCAATGCTCCTTTGGTTACTGGCGTTTGAATGACATTCGACCAGGATATGAGTGAGCGGCGAAGAGTTAATGATTCGAACAAAGACTCTTCAAGAGCCACTGCATGTAAAGCCGCTGGGCCCACTTCACCAACAGCAGCTACGTGTATTCGCGGCGAATCATTTTCCGATATTCTTTCCGACAGGAACCTTGCAGAAACGAGAATATCTTCAGCACGCATCCCTACAAAAGACTTACCGATCATATAAGCAATAAAGAATTCAGCACCGTTATAACCGGTAAATTCCAGAGCGCCTCTGTATCTCCAGGGAGTGGTGCGTGTTTCACCGCAGCCGCGTAAATCAACTGCGAACACAATGTGTCCTGCTCGAACAAGTTGCTCTATTGGACCTCCAGGCAAACTGTCAAGGTGCTTTCCGTCACCGTGAAGATAAAGATATGGCTTGCCTTCTACACTGTCAGGCTTGAACAACAATCCAGGCAGAACAATATCCTGCTCCCATCGAAGAAACATTTTTTCTATGTGATAACCTGTCCGTTGAATGGTACCTTGTTCTTCATATTCCGGATGAGGTAAATTTTCGATCGGACGGATACCAGCAATCTTGCGTATGGTTTCTTTTATTTCATCAGAATCTTTCTGTTTCCAAAAACGTTTCCGCTCTTGAGAAAGTTGACGCTCTGTTTCAATATTAACATCGAAGATTGAAAGCGAGTGCGGCATCAACAAAACCTGCCCTTCCGGCGTGCAATGCAAATTCTCAGCCGGTTCCACGGGATTATCTTCTTCTCTTACGACAATGTCTTTATTTAGCAGCCAGCGGCACATCCACCGGGCAGCGCCTTCGCGCAGGTGCTTTGTAAAACCATGCTTTTCATCCGTTTCAACCAGGCTTACTCGTTCTGCATATCCTATTCGCGTATAAATCCGTTTGGCTTGGCGAAAAGCTTCCCAGCTCCCTTCAATAGGCACAAAATCACGAGTAGCAGTAAGCACTAAAGTTGGACGAGGCGCACGCATAATAATATAATCAGGATGATCCATCCCATACGCAATTTGTGAATGGATATTCTGTTCCGCATCCCCCGGCCCTGGGCTTTCGTTTTTTCTGCGTGTGGTTGTAATAAAGCAGCTGGGCGCGGCGCTCACAATCCGCTTATCCAGTGCCATTAAATAACTCGTCAAGTTCCCCCCGCCGGAATTCCCGGTGCAGCCAATTTTCTGCGGATTGATCTCCGGCCGTGACACCAGGTAATCAATCCCGCGCATTCCATCCCAGATCATATAAGTGGCCAAATTTTTCCCCAGCAGAATTGGGGCAACGCCTGTTATCATATGTTCGGTGGTTGCACGAAAGCGGCCATTCCCCTCTTCATCCAGAATCATCTTCCGTTCACCCTGCCCGACGGGATCAAAGCAAAGCGCCGCAAGCCCGTTTTTAGCAAGTAAGATACAGATTCGCTGATAGGCCGCCTTTCCAGTCTCACTATGCCCACAAGGCACCAACACACCCGGATAAGGTGGTTGAGTGGTGGGCAGATAAAACAAAGCAGTGACATAAAAATCAGGACGGCTTTCATAAATAATTTTCTCAAGCCGGTAATCCCCATAGTCTTTTTTGCTGATGATACGTGCATTGAGCGGTGTGCGTTTAGGAAAGCCACCTAATTGTTCAATGAAAAATTCCCACATGTCATGCTGATAAGTTTGAATTTGCTCCGGTGTTTTAAGCGCTTCGTATCTCTCAAGCCGTTGATCCAACGCCTCGTTCACCAACCGGCGAAGATACCGCCGCATCATCTCCTCTTCCTGTGGTTGATCAGTTTTTGTAAGAATGGTTAGCTCTTCAAATTCATCTTTTGGCTGAGCATACACATTCACGATTATTAAAATAGACAAAAGAAACAAACAGACTGTTATTATGTAATATTTTATATTCATGATATTCTCCATACGAGAGTGCGGATATCCCTGTCCGAAACAAGCTTTATAAACTAAGCCATAATTTCCTTACGCGCAGCATCCACAATACTATTAACCTCCTGCACGAAAGCCGGATCATGCTCAATATCAGGCTGCAAGGCTACTAGCTTCCGCCAGGCTTGATCAGCCTCCTGCAAAAGTCGCTGTTCATCCAAGCAAGCAGGCTGAGTATGATCGCAATAAGTACGGTCAAACAAATTCGGATACCAGCCCACCGAGCGGAAATGATTCACGGTGTGCTCATTTTCCAGATATGTCTCACCATCACAAAAAGCCAGTTCATTGATAACCTCCACCGCGCACGTATCTTCATTGATCTCCATACCGCGATAAAACTTATAGGTGGCCTCGTTCATCTCCAAATCGATCATCGCCTGCGTTGGGGAGAAAACAGCGCAGTTGTCCAGCCCACCGATGGGCAAAGGTAAACTGACAGTACTTCCAAAAGCCATCTGGCGATACGTTTTCATGAAGGCGGCCTGCGAACCAGGAATCTTGGCTTCCACATATCCCGAATCCACGTTGTGAACCAGTCCGTAACGAAAACGAAAAAGTTGATGCAGCGCCGCATCAGTCAAAATCGCCGCCGGTGAGCAGTAACTGATCTGTGTGGTCTTCATGTCCATCTCACCGGCGATGCTGGTGGAGAAATAAAACACATCCGGATTAATCAAAGAAGTGGCCGTCATGCAGCCAAGGATTTCAGCTGCAGACAGAATCGCCGCCCCCGCCGGGGTAATCGGAGCGGTGGCCCCAAGAATAGGCATGGGAGCAAAATTTACCGGAAATCCGTATTTAAGTGCTTCTGTCAAAACTTCGCAGGATCGTTTGCCAATTTTCAAAGGCGATGTAGTACAGTAGGCAGCCACGAAGATTGGTGGCTGAGTGCGTAAGAGTTCTTTGTTTTTTCCGGTCACCAGTGAAGCCAACTCCGCCAAATACTTTACTTCTTTACTTGAACTTGTACCCACCCATCCCGGCTTTCGGGTATGCAGCAAAAGCAAACGGGATGACTCGATTATCTCGATGCGCGAATCGAAATCACTGCAAATAAAAGGCGCATTGACGGCTTTTACACAGGGTAAAGAGTCCCCCAACTTGATCATGTTGATCTGGTCACGCACCGTCGGTTTGCGATAACTCGCTTCCGGATAATCGT
Source organism: uncultured bacterium (assembly GCA_964643335.1). Classification (GTDB taxonomy): domain Bacteria; phylum Hinthialibacterota; class Hinthialibacteria; order Hinthialibacterales; family Hinthialibacteraceae; genus CAZXSQ01. Next base: position 16,129 of record CAZXSQ010000008.1, on the reverse strand, counting down.
AAATCCAGGGCGTGGCATAACCAAAATCCACAATGTACTCATCCGGCAGCGCAACATCCTCGTCAGGCAGGCTCCGGCAAAACGGATACCACAACGACGAACGAACCATCTTATATCGCCCGCGCTGCGCTTCAATTTGGCGCTCAACCAAATCCGGCTTGAACCAGGCACGCTGCTTATCAAAATCCACCTTGCACCCGGCATCAGCCAAAGCCTGCAGCAGAAATTCACCCTGAATCTGCAAGCCAGTTTTCTCCAAAACAGCGAGCGCTCCTTGATGCAAACGATCCAACTGATCGGCATCAGCTATTTTCAATAAGGATTTGAGCATGGGATTAATTTCGAATGAAACAGGAAATTATTTGTGTTATGATCTTTAATTCTCAGGAGATTCACGATACCAAACCAATTCAATATTGGCGCCGTCCTCAGTCCGAAAGAAACCAGCCACAGCAAAACCAGCATCAAAAGGCTCCAACAGAACTTCCATCCCTTGGCTGAGTTCCGTAATTTGCTGTTCTGTATCCACCCGGTATCCCACATGCGGCTCTGTGCGCAACGGCCCGGACACTTGGCTGTCCGGTTCATACCTTAGCCACTCAACTTTGTAGGGATGCTTGTGCGCATCGGTAATCCACACCCGGGTTGCCTCCACAAACGTCTCCCCCGGTTTCCGTTCCACGGTTGGTATCCCAATATGATCAAATTGCATGATACTCTCCCTATACATTGTCAATATAGCATATGAAATCAATTATTCTTTCTTTTCATATTACCTGTATCAGTGACGAGGGGGCAATCACACAGGATTGCCCCTACACAATGTAGGATTAGACCTTTGTGTCTAACTTACTAAATGTGTCTAACCTCTTTTTTGCACTTACGCCTGTGAAGCCTGCTCAATATCATAACAAAGGTTATAAATCCAAGCCAACGTCTCAGCCATGAACCGGACTTTGACATCTCCGCTCTCACCAAGTACCTCGCGTTCAACCACCAATTCATCGCGGTAGCCACTTTCAAATAATGTTTTAAGTAAAAGCGGGAAATTCACCACACCTTTTCCTGGATGCACTTCCTCACCATTCCATTGAGTTAATGAGGGACTGAATGTCGTCGGGATTCCTTCCTTTAAATGCACACCGCCGATCTTTACCCCCGCATTCAACAGATTCCTGAGAAAGTTAATCGGCTCCCATTCACCGTGATACAGCACGACATTGGCGATATCGAGGTTTACCCGGAAAATATCCGGGCGATTGACCTTTTGCATAAAACCATGCAGAATTTCAAAACTTTCCGGACCAGTTTCTACATCATAATGTCCACCCCATTGAGCGACGTGATCGCACACTTTCTGCACGGTTTCGACCATCGGTTCATAAAATTCATTCTGCGGATCGACATGGCCCAAGTGAGCATTAAAATCATCCACTCCCAGCTGCTCATGCCCGAAATCAATGTATCGCATGGTCAGGTCATATCTTTTCTGCCTCTGCTCATGGTTCTGTACACCGAAGCCGACCGTTTCCTGCACCCGCTTAGGACTGTCATATTGATCCCCATCCGGTCCCGAATAACCGATGACGAATCGGGCGATTTTTATACCATTCGGTTCGATCAATTCCTTCACTCGCCTGGCCCATTCCGGAGTCAAATCTTTTTCCTCGGGCACATGCAACTGAAAACACTGAACGCCAGGAACCTCGACAGCCCTCTCCAAAGGAGCTCCGATCCCCGCTCCAAATGAACCAAATAACCCTTTTGCACCAAATTTTGCGGTTGAATTTCCCATGAATATTCCTCCAATTATGTATCGTTTCGTTCAAATTAATCCTGCGGTTTTTATTTATTGAAAATTCGAAAGGAACATCTTTTACTTGTTTTTGATTTGCTCTAAATTATTGGTCACCCGAGTAGCCACACGCTTGACATACTCGTAAGGATCTTTTCTTGCCTTTACTAAAGCATAATAGGCCGGCAGTGCTTTCTCCTCCAGGTCTTGCAGCCCTAAAGCAGCGTAATGCCGCACTACTTCGTTATCCGCCGTTTTTAACTCTTTAACCAGCACTTCAACCGCTTTGCCTGTCATGCCCATCTGACTGATCGCACGGGCGGCAGCGACACGAACTGAGGAGGATTCATCATCCAAAGCCTCCAGCAGTGGTTCCTTGGCCGCCTCAGCCTCCTCACCCAACTTAAACAGTTCCATAGCCGCCACATACCGAATCGTTGACCGGTTATCGTTTAATGCTTGGTTAAGAGGTTTGCAGTCCGCACCACTTTGATTGCCCAATCCCTCGATTTTCCGCAAATCCTTCACCAGCCGTTGATTCTTTTTATCCTGCAGAATCTCATAGGCGCTGTCATAGTGTTTCGAAAGTTCAACAATCTCAGGTTCGGGTATTTGTCCTAAATCCTTGGTCTCATCCATCCACGAAACCAGCCTTGACCGCATCTGTTCCAATGTTTCCTGATGCTCAGGTGAATCGGCCAGATTATTTAATTCATACGGATCGTTTTGCAGATCATATAATTCCTCAATGGGCCGGGTTGGTAAGAAAGGCCGGGCCTGTTCGGGTGTCAGTTTACCCTCCGCGTACAACTGCCGCATGGTTTTCATGATCTGCTTGCGATTCTTATACCGATTCGGTTGGGTATGCGGACGATGAGGGAAATAGTTTTTAATATACTTGTACCTTTCAGTCCGCACACAGCGAATGCGCTCCACCGTCTCATCACAGCGGTCTCGGGCTGAAAATGAGAAATCACGTGTCGGTTGTTTTTGATCAAACAAACTGCGTCCCTGCAAATGCTCAGGGACAGTAATATCCGCTAGTTTCATCGACGTGTAAGGAATATCGATATGCTCTACAAGATTGTTGATGACAGTTCCCGGTTCAATTCCAGGACCTCGTACAATCAAAGGAACATGCACACCGCCCTCATACAGAAACTGCTTGTCGCGTATATGGCTGATGCCGTGATCCGTCCAGAAGAAAATGATGGTATTATCCAGTTCTCCTTCTTTCTCAAGTTCATCCAGTATGATGCCCACTTCAATATCAGTTTGAATAACGGAATTAAGGTAATTGGCCCAGTCCTCACGCAAGACCGGATGATCCGGATAATAGGGCGGCAGTTTCACTTCAGCTGGATCAACCGCATTCGGCACCTTAGCCTTTCGATTCTTCCCACCACGCAGCTGAAACTGCGCGAAAAACGGCTGCCTTGGTTCCCGTCCACGCCAGTCCGTGCCGTCATACACTTTTGAATCAAAAACAAAATTATAATCCGTTTTTCCTACCTGCGTTTTCTTATCAGGATTGACCGAAAGCATCCGTCCATTGGATGTATAATACCCGGCTCTTTGAAAATATTCCGGTATCAATTTAATGTGATCCGGTAGATATATTTTATGTTCATGCCGCGATGAACGATGATTATGCGCTCCAATAGCCGTCTGATACATTCCGGTAATCATAGCCGAGCGGCTGGGCGAGCAGACTGGACAAGTCACAATCGCCTGGGTGAATTTCGCCCCCTCTTTTGCCAAACGGTCTATATTCGGTGTTTGAATAGTAGTCTCACCGTAACAACTCATGTGGGCAGACATATCCTCCACACATATCCACACAATGTTGGGCGGCTTGTTCGCGGCTTCGGCTGTCAAAAAGCGCTGTGACAAGCCGAGTGCAGAAAGACCAATCCCCGTATGTTTGACGAACTCTCGCCGATTCACTCGTTTTACCATAATAGTTTCTCCATTCTCACAACTCTGTAACAACACAGGCGATGACGCCTGTTTTACCCATGATTGATGCGTGGACGTCTGTTCTACCCGCCCCATTGGTAGCACAGGCGCCTCACCTGCATCATGCATCGCACAACGGCACAGGCGAGGACGCCTGTTCTTCTCTAATAAATCCCGTAGGGATGACATCATGTAGCCGTGGGTGTGAACCCATGGAACACTACCCTACCCATCAATTTAGTTAATCCATTTTATAATGGGATGGCTTCAACCCTTTTTTATGCTTACCGAAGCCGATTGGATTCGGATCATAATCGCCAATGATTTTCACTTTGGCTTTTTCTGGTACATTCATCTCCAAACACCAGAAGCAGGCATTGACGATCAGGCGGCGGAAGTCTTCGTTTTTGAAATCACCGCCATGCCCCATCGTGGTTGCAAAAACACGGGAGGTTTTGCCTTTTTCACCGGTATAGGTTTTGATCCAGGCTACCGGAACCAACTCTTTTTCTGGATTAGGTTCATCATCTGGGTCCATCCCTTTTAAAACCTGGCCCATAATTACCGGTTTGCTGTCGCCATGCAGTTCCGTAATACCGTAGACATCGGACGGTCCCCAAATATCACCACAGCCGTTTACAAGAGGATGATCTTCCATACCTTCCGCAATCAATCCTCTGGTACTTTCCTTTTGATGGCGGCCATAATGATTGATCCATGTTTCACCCAAAACCTGGCGGCCGAATCCACCTTCGAACCCTTCAT